>NZ_JBQQCF010000039.1:0-50993 GCF_052245755.1 Mycobacterium sp. 4D054 | reverse complement strand
CCTGGCTCTACATCCTCTGGCACTGCTGGCACGACGAAGTCGCCTACGATCCCACCCAACACAGGGCCCTCCAAAAGCTGATCAACCAGGATCAACCCAGGGCGGCTTGACACAGGGCAACTCATGCCCGGACTCCTCTGCGCATGGAGAACCGACGCCCGCTGCGCCGAGCCGAAAGCTGGTGTGCAGCACGGTAATCGGCGATGGCCCGGCCGTACCCGGCCAGCAGAGCGTCGACGGTGTGGGACCAGGAGAACGTGGCGGCGTGGTCGAGGGCGGCGCGGCTCATCGCGGCCGCGTCGGCGGCGAGCACCGCCGACAGCGTCGACGCCCATGCGCGGGGGTGGTGGCCATCGACGAGGGCGCCGCTGACACCGTCGCGCACCGCGACCGGGAGTCCGCCGACCGCGGCGGCCACCACCGGCGTCCCACACGCCTGGGCCTCGACGGCGACCAACCCGAAGGACTCCGAGTGGCTGGGCACCGCGACGATGTCCGCGGCCCGGTAGACCTGCACCAGTTGGTCGCGCGACTGTGGGGGAAGGAAGGTCACCCGCTCGGAAATACCCAGCTCCGCGGCGAGATGAACCAGGTTGTCCGGAGTGGCCAGTCCCGACCCCGACGGGCCACCGGCGATGACCACCTGCACTCCCGGCAGCAGGGCGGCCGCGCGCAACAGCACGTCGGGAGCTTTCAGCGGCTGGATCCGGCCGACGAACGCCACGATCTGCGCTTCGATGTCCAGCCCGAGAGCGGCCCGGGCGGCTCTGCGCTCGCCGGGTGTGAAGGTCTTCAGATCGACCCCGGGGTGCACCACGTCGATGCGCGACGGATCGGCCTGGTGCAGCGAAACGAGTTGGTGCTCTTCGTGTTCGGTGTTGACGATCAACCGGTCGGCCTCGTCGACCACCTGCTGCTCGCCGATCGAGCGCATCGGCGGCTCCGCGGTGTCGCCGTCCGCCAGCGACGCGTTCTTGACCGCCGCCAAGGTGTGGGCGGTGTGCACCAGCGGCACGGCCCACCGGTCAGCGGCCAGCCACCCGACCTGGCCCGACAGCCAGTAGTGGGAATGAAGCACGTCGTAGTAGCCGGGTTCGTGGGTGGCCTCGGCGCGCAGGACCCCGGCGGTGAACGCGCACAGCTGCGTCGGCAGGTCGTTCTTGTCCAGCCCCTCGAACGGGCCCGCCACGACGTTGCGCACCAGCACCCCGGGCGCGACCGGCACCACCGGCTGGTCGGACGACGAGGTGGCCCGGGTGAAGATCTCCACGTCGACCCCGCGGCTCGCCAGTTCCAGCGCGGTCTGCAGCACGTAGACGTTCATGCCGCCGGCGTCGCCGGTGCCCGGCTGGGCCAGTGGGGAGGTATGCACCGACAGCACCGCCACCCGGCGTGGCTGGGGCAGTCCGGACGGTAGGCCAGCCGGTTCGGTCGCTAGACGCACATCGTCATGTCTACACCGCCGGGCCGCGGGCCGACCTCAGGCACTGACTTCGGGCCTGCGAGCCGCCCGCCGCATCGCGCCGATCGGGTCCGCGTACAGCCCGCCGAGGGACACGATGCCCGCGCCGGCTTCCTGGATGCGGTTGCCGAACGCCGTCACCCGGATGTCGCGGTGCGGCAGCGCGGAGCGGGCGGCGAACGCGGATTCGACCAGTGGCATGCCTTCGGGGTATTCGGTGAAGGCCTGGCCGCCGACCACCAGGTCGTCGGGGTTGAGCATGTCGCGCAGCAGGGCGACGGCCTCGCCGAGGACCCGCGCCCGTTCGGCCACCAGCGCGGCGGCCTGCTCGTTGCCCTGCCGGGCCGCGCGCAGCACGGCCGTGACGGTCGACGCCGGCCCCTCGGCGGGCACGATGCGCGCCCTGCGAGCCGCGGTCAGTACCGCCTCGTCGCTGACAGTAGACTCCAATTGCCCTGTGCCGCCGAGGAGTTCAGAGAACGCGGGCAGTCCGGCGATGGTGCCCGGACCGCTGGCCGGCGAGTGCACCCGACCCCCGATGGACAGCGCGTAGCCGACGGTTTCGCGGGCGTACACGTACAGGCTGGTGGAGGTGGTGTCGGGCTGGCGGCGCACACCGAGCAGCAGTTCCGCGCCGGCCATCGCGTCGACGTGCGACGCGACCGACACCGGCAAGCCGATGGCCTCGGCGAGCACCGGGCCGACCGGCGCGTCAGACCAGCCCAGGCGCGAGTGGTCGAGATAGCCGGTGGTGCTGTCGACGACGCCGCCGGTGGCCACCCCGACCCACAGCGGGCGGCGACGGTGCCAGCGGCTCAGGTAGCGGCGGGCGCTGCCCGCGATCGCCGTCAGCGCGGCGGACTGGGGGCCGCGCGGGGTCGGCGTCTCCACGACGTCGAGCGTGCGGCCGAATAGATCGGCGGCCACGATGATCGTGGTGCGGGCGCCGATGTGGATGCCCAGCGTCAGGAAGGGTTCGTGGTTGACCTCTACCGGGACACGGGGCCGGCCGATGGCGCCGGACACCGCGAGATCGGCGCGCTCGCGCAGCATGCCGGCGTCCAGGAGCGCGGTGACCTGGCGGTTCACCGTGGCGATGCTGAGGCCGGTGACCTGGGCGATGACGTCACGGGCGATGGGCCCGCGCTGGCGGGCCGCGGCGAACACCGCCGCCGCGGCGGCCTCGGGGACGCGCAGCGCGGGGGCGACGATGTGGTGCAGCAGCGCCTGCGGGTAGCGGCCGCCCCCGGCAGCCGGCTTGACGCTCTTAGGCGGTGCGGTGCGGGAGCGTGGGGCGAGAGTGGCAGTGCTCACGGAGCTGTCCTTCGTCGAGTCGGGGATGGTCTGGCAGATGCCACACCTGGCGACTCAGCAGGACGTGATCAGTCCGGGCGCAGTCAGGCGCGGCGAGGTGCGCAACAACAACACGCACGCCGCGCGGCAGCGGGAACTGCCTGACTGTTCGGAGACATGGCGAGAACTTAGCACGGCTTCGCGGGCCCGCGCGACGGTCGGATGCGTGCGCCTAGGCTTGGCCTCATGACGACGCCATCAGATGCCCGCCGGGTCGCAGTGGTCACCGGAGCCAGCGCCGGAATCGGCGAAGCGACCGCGAGAACGCTTGCTGCACAAGGCTTTCACGTGGTCTGCGTGGCCCGCCGGGAAGCTCCGATCCAAGCGCTGGCCGCCGAGCTGGACGGGACGGCGATTGTGGCCGACGTCACTGATCCGACGGCCGTGGCGGCGCTCGCCGGACGGCTCGACCGCGTCGATGTGCTCGTCAACAACGCCGGCGGAGCCCGCGGACTCGAGTCGGTGGCCGACGCCGACGTCGAGCACTGGCGCTGGATGTGGGAGGCCAACGTGCTGGGCACCCTGCACGTCACCCGCGCGCTGCTGCCCAAGCTGATCGACTCGGGTGACGGGCTGATCGTCACCGTCACCTCGATCGCCGCGGTGGAGATCTACGACAACGGCGCCGGCTACACCTCGGCCAAGCACGCCCAGGGTGTGCTGCACCGCACGCTGCGCAGCGAGCTGCTCGGAAAGCCGGTCCGGCTCACCGAGGTCGCCCCGGGCATGGTGCGAACCGACTTCTCGCTCAACCGGTTCGACGGTGACACCGAACGCGCCGACAAGGTGTACGAGGGCGTGACGCCGCTGGTCGCCGAGGACATCGCCGAGATCATCGGGTTTGTGGCAAGCCGCCCGCCCCACGTCGACCTGGATCTGATCGTGGTCCGCCCGCGCGACCAGGTCAGTGGCGCGTCCGGGTCACGGTTCAACCGGGTGACCTGACCTCCGCCGAAATTGCATTCCACGCGCGTCAAGTCGCACTTGACGCGCGTGGAATGCGATTTCGGCGGGAAAACCGGTCAGCGGCCGGGGCGGTCGCCCACCGGCTGCGGCGCCTCCGACGGCGTCACCGGCGCGGTGCTGGGGATGTTCTCCGGAGCGTCGCGCTCCGACAGCGCCGACATCGAAACCCATTCGTCCCAGGGCACCGCCCAATCCCAGATGTCACCGTCGGCGTAGGACAGCGGGATGCGGGTGCCGGTCACCTCGACGGGATCGCCGTAGATCGCGACGTTGAAGTACTGCTCGGCGTCCTCGAGCGACAGGTTGATGCAGCCGTTGGTGACGTTGCTGTTGCCCTGGGCGCCCGAACTGGCCGGGTTGGCGTGGATGAACTCGCCGTTGTTGGAGATCCGGACCGCGAACCGCTCCCGAACGTTGGCGTAGCCGGCCGCCGGGTTGGTCATGTAGAAGTCCTCGTACTTCTCGGTGACCACGTGGATCCCGCTGCGGGTGACGTTGCGGTCAAGATCTCCCTCGCCGTAGCTGCACGGGAAGTCCATGATCACGCCGGCGTCGGTGAGGACCTGGATCCGGTGTGAGGACGCCTCGGCCTTCACCACCTGGAACCGGCCGACGGAGAAGTCCAGCGTCGAGTCCGCGGCCCCGTAGGCGCCGTCGCCGAACGGCACGCCGTAGAGCTTCGCGTCGACGTGCACGGTGGTGCCCGCCGGGTAGTACTCCCTGGTCCGCCAGTGCACCCGGGACCCCGCGGCCTCGTCGGGCAGCCAGGCCCAGCTGCCCTCCACCGGCGGCGTGGTCGTCACCGTCAGCGCCTTCTCGACTTCGGCGCGGTCGTCGTCGGCGATCGCGGAGTCGAACTGCAGGATGATCGGCGCCGCCACCCCGACGGTCTGCCCGTCGGCGAGCTGAAACCTACCGTTGACCTGCACGGACGGGTCGACGGTGGTGAACGACGCCTCCACCGGCACCGACTTACCGTCCTTGCCGACCGCGGTGCCCGCCCAGGTGTACTCGACCCCGTAGCCGAGCGGTTCGGTGACGGTGAACACGGTGCGGTCCCGGTTCAGGGCGCCCTGGACCACCTTGCCGCCGGCATTGGTCAGGGTGACCTTCTGGAACCATCCGTCGGTGACCTCGACGCTGACCGGCGTGTTGGGTTTGACGTCGTCGGCCGCGTTCGCGGGCTCGAAGCGCAGCGTCGGATCCTTCGCCGCCTCGCCGGCGTCGGATCCGCCGGGCGGGCCGTTGTCGCTGGACGCGCACGCTGCCAACGCACCGGGTACGACGACGCCGACCGCCAGGGCGGCGAGGGCACGCCGCCGCGTGATCGACGGCAGCGATTCAGCAGGGCTCACGTGAAGCCACGGTACCTAGAGAGAGCAGCCGACCAGCACCGGCTCGGGTGTGAGGTCGATCCCGAACGCGGCCCGCACACCGTCGCGCACCGCCCTGGCCAGCGCGATCACCTCCGCGGAGGTGGCGGACCCTCGGTTGGTCAGCGCCAGCGCGTGCTTGGTCGACAGCCGGGCCGGCGCACCGTCCCCGGGATGGCCCTTGGCGAATCCGGCGCGTTCGACGAGCCAGCCGGCGGCGAGCTTCACCCCGCCCGGGGCGGGATAGTTCGGCACCGGACCGTCGACGGACGCGGCGAGCCGGTCGAATTCGGCACGGCTGACCACCGGGTTGGTGAAGAACGAGCCGACGCTCCAGGTGTCGTGGTCGGCGTCGTCGAGAACCATGCCCTTGCCGGCCCGCAACGACAGCACCGCCGCCCGCACCCGGGCCGGTTCGGCACGCTCCCCCGGTGCGACGCCCAGTACGGTGGCCAGCTCCCCGTAGCGCAGCGGCGCGCTGCGTCCCGACGGGTCGAGCGTGAACTCCACCTCCAGCACCACCCAGGCCGACGAGTGCTTGACAATGCTTGTGCGGTAACCGAACTGCAGGGATTCCGGGGTGACCCAGCGGTCCTCACCGGTGCGGCGGTCGAGCAGCCTGACCCCGGTGATGGTGTCGGCCACCTCGGCCCCGTAGGCGCCGACGTTCTGCACCGGCGTCGCACCCGCCGATCCCGGGATACCGGACAGGCACTCCAGACCGCCCAGACCGTGCGCCAACGTCGCGGCGACGACGTCGTCCCACACCGCGCCGGCTTCGGCGCGCACCACGGCGCCGTCGATGTCGATGCCGGTGTTGGCCAGCCGCACCACCGTCAGATCGGCCAGGTCGTCGGCGATGACCACGTTGGACCCGCCCGCCAGGATCAGCGCGTCCGGTCCGGCCTCGCGAACCGCGGGACCGATCTGCTCAGTGGTCTCGCAGGTGATCAGGCAACGCGCCGAGGGACCGACACGCAGCGTGGTCAGCGGTGCGAGCGGCACGTGCTGGGCACACGGCACGCCGCCGGACAACGAACTGACCACGACAGCTAACGGTAGCGTGGCCAGCTATGCCTCGTTCATTCGACATGGCCGCCGAGTACGAGGGCACGGTCGAACAGGTACACAACGCGTTCAGCGACGAGCACTACTGGCTGGTCCGGCTCAGTGACTCCGGTGCCGATCACGCCTCGCTCGACGAGATGGTGGTCGACGAGGCGGGAAACGTCCGCGTCAAAACCACCCAGACGCTGCGCGCCGACCGTCTGCCCGCGGTGGTCACGCAGTTCCACCGCGGTGACCTGAGCTTGGTGCGTGAGGAGATCTGGACACCGATCAGCGACGGGCGCGCCTCGGGGGTGGTGCGCGGCTCGATCCCGGGTGCTCCGGCCGAGCTGACCGGCGAGGCGCAGCTGGGGCCGGCCGGCGCCGGGGCGCGGATGACATTGACGGCCACCGTCGAGGTCCGGGTACCTCTGATCGGCGGCAAGATCGAGAACTTCATCGGCAGTCAGCTGGTGGATCTGGTGATCGCCGAACAGCGGTTCACCACGGTGTGGATCACCGAGAACAGCTGACCGGGTCTCTACCATTCACGCCATGGCTGCCCCGCTCGGACAGGTGACCCGGGGCACCACCGGCCACAACCGGCTTCGGCGCAGCGACCGTTGGCTGGTCCACTCCTGCCGGGTCCGCACCGCGCTGCAGTCGACGGCCGACCCGCTGGTGGTCGACCTGGGCTACGGCGCCAAACCGGTGACCACGCTGGAGCTGGCGATCCGGCTGCGCCGGGTTCGCCCCGACGTACGGGTGATCGGACTGGAGATCGACCCGGAGCGGGTGCGCGCCGGTCAGGCCGCGGTGCGGGACGGGACCCCCGATGGCGTCGAATTCGCTTTGGGCGGCTTCGAACTGGCCGGACACCGGCCGATCCTGGTCCGGGCGTTCAACGTGTTGCGTCAGTATCCGGTCGACGAGGTGGACGACGCCTGGGCCGCGATGCGCCGCGGCGTCGCCCCCGGCGGCCTGATCGTGGACGGCACCTGTGACGAGCTGGGCCGGCTGTGCTGCTGGGTGCTGCTGGACACCGCCTCGCCGGTCAGCCTCACGCTGGCCTGCGATCCGTTCGCGATCGAGCGCCCGTCGGATCTGGCCGAACGCCTGCCGAAGGTGCTGATCCACCACAACGTGCCGGGTCAGCCGATCCACACACTGCTGCGTGCCGCCGATCGCGCCTGGGCCAGCGTCGCCGGCCACGGCGTGTTCGGTCCGCGGATCCGGTGGCGGGCAATGCTGGAATTGCTTGCCGGCGAAGGGTTTCCGGTGACATCGCCGCGCCGCAGTCGGCGCGACGGCGTCCTCACGGTGCCGTGGGACGCCGTCGCACCGGTCAGCTGACGGGCTCGGGCTCGGGTTCCTTCTCGAAGCGGTCCGCATCGTCGAGGACGTCGTCGAGATCCTTGGCGACCTGTATGTCGAGACCCCGCATGTGCGCGGGCGGGGTCATCAGTGCCACCACGACATAGGTCAGCAGACCCGCGAGGAACGCGATGAACGTCGGCCAGCCGTCGAAGGAGGCGCTGATGAGGTCGTTGGGGATGTACAGGATGGTGTTCTCGACACCGAACATCGTCGGGGTGAGCGCGAAGAGCGCGATCCGGACCGCGAAACCGACGGCGATCGCGGCGACGGCCGCGGTGGTGGTCCCGCGCCGCCACACCAGACCGAGGATGAACGGCACGATCAGGCAGGCCAGCATCAGGTCGAATGCCAGCGTGAGCAGAATTCCCGTCTGCTGCACGTAGATCGCGAACAGGATGGAGAACAGGGTCATCGGCGCCATCGCGATGCGCGCGGCGCGCAGCAGTGGATCCTTCTTCCCGGGCACATGCACGCGCCGCACCCCGCCGAGGTTGCGCACGCACACATTCGAGATCGCCAGGATCGCACCGTTGGCGGTCGACATCGACGCGCCGACCAGCCCGCACAGCACCAGCACCGTCAGCCCGGCCGGCGCGTACCGGTCCAGCAGCACGAACAGCACCGGCCCGTCGAGTTCCTCCGGCAGGAACGAATGCGCGGCGAGCACGACCAGTCCGAACGGGATGCAGATCGCCACCGTGCCGGCCGCCGCGGTGAAGCAGGCCTTGCGGGCGGCCTCGGGCGACTTCGCCGAGAACACCCGCGCCATGAAGTCGATTGCGACGATGTCGCCGATCCCCAGCGCAATCAGTGTCGCCCAGTTGATCACCGCACCCTGAGCCGGGTCGGAGAGCTGACCGAGCGCCAATGGTCCCGTGCCCTCGGCGATGTCGAGCCCATGTGTGCTCGTCATCCAGATGAACAGCCCGATCGCGCCGACCAGGATCAGTGCCATCTGGATGATCGCGGTGTACGCGTCGGCGATCAGTCCGCCGGTCCCGGTGTAGGCCACCGCGACGGCCGCGATCAGCACCACCCCGAGCCAGTACGGCATACCGAGGAAGTAGTTGAACAGCAGGCCGCCGGCGACCAGGTTGCCGGCCACCAGCATGCAGAACGCGACCACGAGAAGCAGTGAGGCGCCGATCTCCACCGAGCGACCGAACCGCAGCCGGTAGTAGTCGGGGAACGACGTCAGCCCCATCCGGTTCATCGGCTTGGCGAAGAAGATGCCGGTGATCGTCAGGCACAACGCCAGCCCCAGCGGCAGACAGGCACCGGCCCAGAATCCGAATTCGAAGGCCAGATCGGTGTTTCCGAGGGTGGCGTTGGTGTCGACCGCCGCGCCCATCAACGCACCGCCGACGAGCCAGAACGGCAACATCCGGCCGCCGACAAGGAAATTCGCGCTGTCGCCTTCGATGCGCCGAGACACAGCGAAACCGACGGCCACCACGATGGCGATGCTGATCGCCACACCGAGAAGGATCATTGGGGATCTCCCGAGATCACGCGGAGACCGAGCCTCCACACTTGCGGAAGTCTCCCGGGTTTTTGTCCCGCCGTGGAGCGGCCGGGCTCCGGTGCCGGCCACCTGCGTCTCTCGGACCAGACCCGGCTGCCTGCCGGCGGAACCCTAGGCGCGCCCCACATGCCGATGTGAGTCCCAGCCAGGAAAACTCCCGTGCATTACGTCCGGGCGCACCGGATGTAAACGATGCGTTTCCTGTTCCAGTGGACAGCAATTCACCGACGTGTTGACAATTGTCGCAGGCGCCGTGCGATCCGGCGCCCCGGACGAGGTGCGTCGTACCCGGTCAGCGACAAGACGGCGCGTTGGGAGCTTTCATGTCCGACTATCCCGACCCGTCGCTGCCCAACGCCGAGGGCGCGTGGGCTCAACAGGCCGAGGCCCGGCTCGGCGATCGGCGGCTGCGCGAGGAGATCGACCGCGGCCTGAGCTACGGCCTGGAGGCCGCGCCGACGATCAACGACCGGACGATCTCGACGTTCGTCCGCGGCGAGAAACCCCATTTCGCCGGTGAGCGCGGCACTTTCCTGAAGTGCCCGTTCATCGAGGACGTCAACGAGGTCGACGACGCCGAGGTCGCGATATTCGGTGTTCCGCTGGACGCCGGCGCCACCTACCGGCCCGGAACCCGGTTCGGCCCGCAGGGAATTCGCCGCTCCACCAACCTCTTCGGGACCTACAACTATGAGTCCGGTGTCGATCTGCGCGAACAGCTGAACATGGTCGACATCGGTGATGTGTT
The DNA here is from genome assembly GCF_052245755.1 of Mycobacterium sp. 4D054. NCBI lineage: Bacteria > Bacillati > Actinomycetota > Actinomycetes > Mycobacteriales > Mycobacteriaceae > Mycobacterium > Mycobacterium sp. 4D054. The sequence continues at coordinate 41,142 of NZ_JBQQCF010000039.1, read as the reverse complement.
CACCATCCCGGGCAACCTGGAGAAGTCGTTCGATCAGATCAGCCAGGCCATGGCCCACGTCGCCCAGAAAGGCGTCATGCCGGTGGTGCTGGGCGGTGATCACTCCATCGGCTTCCCCACCATCCGCGGGTTGGCCCCGTACATGGACGGCAACATCGGCATCATCCACTTCGACCGGCACGTCGACACCCAGGAGACCGACCTCGACGAGCGGATGCACACCACACCCTGGTTCCACGCCACCAACATCAAGAACGCGCCGGCGACCAACCTGGTGCAGATCGGCATCGGCGGCTGGCAGAGCCCCCGCGAAGGCGTGAAGGTGGGCCGGGACCGCAAGTCGACGGTGATCACCGTCGGCGACGTCGAGCGCGTCGGCGTGGAGAAGATTGCAGAAGTCGCCCTTGAAATCGCATGGAAGGACGCCAAGGCGGTCTACCTGTCCTTCGACATCGACGTCATCGACGCCGGGTTCGTCCCGGGAACCGGCTGGCCGGAACCCGGCGGACTGCTGCCCCGGGAGGCGCTCAACCTGGTCAAGATGGTCTCCGAACCCGGCCTGGCCGGCATCGAGGTGGTCGAATGCTCACCGCCCTACGACTGGGCCGAGCAGACCGCGCTGATGAGCTCACGGGTGATCCTGGACAGCCTGGCCGCGCAGGTCCGGTCCGGCAAGCTCGGCAAGAAGGCGGCCAAGGCCAACCGCCCGGCCTGGGGGCCCTAACTAGTCTGGGGGCATGCGTATTGCCTTGGCCCAGATCCGCAGCGGCACCGATCCGCGCGGCAACCTCGCGCTGGTCGAGGAGTACACCGGCCGCGCCGCCGAGGCGGGCGCGTCCCTCGTGCTGTTCCCCGAGGCGACCATGTGCCGCTTCGGGGTGCCACTGGCCCAGGTCGCCGAGCCGTTTGACGGGCCCTGGTCCACCGCGGTGCGCGACGTGGCCGCCCGGGCCGGCATCGTCGTCGTCGCGGGCATGTTCGTCCCGTCCGCCGACGACGACCGCGTCACCAACACCCTGCTGGCCACCGGCCCCGGGGTGGAGGCGCGCTACGACAAGATCCACCTGTACGACGCGTTCGGCTTCACCGAGTCCGCGACCGTCGCACCCGGCCGGGAACCGGTGGTGATAGCCGTCGACAGCGGGTCGGGGACGGTGAACGTCGGTCTGACGCTGTGCTACGACATCCGCTTTCCCGAGCTGTACGTCGAACTGGCCGAACGCGGGGCGGAGGTCATCACCGCGCACGCGTCGTGGGGTACCGGGCCCGGCAAGCGGGACCAGTGGACCCTGCTGGCCCGGGCCCGTGCCATCGACACCAACAGCGTGGTCGCGGCCGTGGGGCAGGCGTATCCGGGTGACGAGATCGCCGCGCTCGGACCCACCGGGGTGGGCGGCAGCGTGGTGGCCTCCGCGCTCGGCGAGGTGCTGGCCTCGGCGGGCGACGAACCCGAGCTCCTGGTGTGCGACATCGACCTGGACGCCGCCCGCAAAGCCCGCGAGACGGTCGCGGTGATGCACAACCGCTCAGGATTGGCTCATCGCGGTAAGGCACAATCGCTGGCGTGACTGATCCCTGGGCCCGTCCGCCGCAGCAACCGCCCGGTCCGCCGCCGATGCCGTTTCCGCAGGACCAGCCCCCCGGCCATGCGCCAGGGCCGACCTCCGCCGCCCCGCAGGAAGGTTCCTCATTGCCGGCGAAACTGAAGAACCTCTTCAGCGACCCCCTTTCGATCGTGCTGGCCGTCGTCATCGTGCTTGCGCTGGTGATCGCGGGCCTGCTCGGCGGTGAGCTCTACGCACGCAATCGCGCCGACACCGTCGTCGCCGCAACCGTGGAGTGCGTGGTGCAGGACGACGCCACCGCGTCGTTCGGGGTGCTGCCGCCGTTCCTGATGCAGCACGTGTCCGGGCATTACACCAACATCCGGATCGAAACCGCGGGCAACCAGGTCCGCGACGCCAAGGGCATGAAGGTGCACCTGGACATCAACGACGTCCGGCTGCAGGACACCGCGAACTCCGCCGGCACCATCGGGTCGCTGGTCGCCAACATCACCTGGAGCGCTGAGGGCATCAAGCAGACCATCCAGGGCGCCATCCCGCTCGTCGGCAGCTTCGTCACCGGGGTGACCACCAACCCGAGCGACGGCACCATCGAGCTCGAGGGCGCCCTCGGCAGCATCACCGCGCGGCCCGAGGTCGCCGACGGCGGCATCGCGCTGCAGGTGCAGCAGGTCACCGGGCTGGGGTTCACACTGCCGCGCGAGGCCGTGCAGCCGGCCTTGGACGCGTTCACCTCGCAGCTGACGCAGGACTACCCGATGGACATCCGCGCCGATTCCGTCGAGGTCACCGATGCCGGTGTGGTGAGCCAGTTCTCGACCCGTAACGCGTCGATCCCGAAGCAGACCGACGATCCCTGCTTCGCCGGCCTGTAAGAGTCGGTCCCGGTAACGGTCAGTCGGGGAAACCAGCGAGCACCGCTCGGGTGCCGGACAATCCGAGCCGGGTGGCGCCGGCATCGAGCATGGCGGTCGCGTCGGCGGCCGACCGGATCCCGCCGCTGGCCTTCACGCCGAGCCGGCCGTCCACCGCGCCGGCCATCAGCTCGACGGCACGGACCGACGCCCCGCCGCTGGGGTGAAAGCCGGTGGAAGTCTTCACGAAATCGGCGCCGGCGTCCTCGGCGACCCGGCACACGTCCACAAGCAGCGGTTCACCGCTGATGCCGAGAATCGCGGCCGACTCGACGATCACCTTGAGCACCGCCCGGGGAGCTGCCTCGCGGACCGCGGTGATGTCGGCGCAAACGGCGCCGAGTTCTCCGGCCAGCGCGGCCCCGACGTCGATGACCATGTCGATCTCCCGGGCACCGGCCTCGGCCGCCAACCGGGCCTCCTCGGCTTTGACCACCGAAAGGTGCTTGCCGGACGGAAACCCGACCACGGAGGCAACGGTGGCGTCCGGCGCCAGCATGGTCACCGCGGTGACGAACGTCGGCGACACGCAGATCGCGAAGACGCCGAGTCCGGCGGCCTCGGTGACCACGGACTCGATGTCGGCCTCGGTGGCCTCGGGTTTGAGCAGGGTGTGGTCGACGAGCGCGGCGACCGCGCCGCGCGTGTAGGAACCCATCAGAAGGGCTCTTCGGTGCCGCCCGGATTGCACCTGGTGGCCATCATCTCGTCGGCGCTGACCTCGGGCCGCCACGGTTCCAGATTCCAGCTCGTCTTACCGGGCTGGACGAACTCGGCGAAGTTCCAGTGGCACAGGAACTGCTCCTGCATCCCGGGGATCGCGGCATCGGGAGACAGCGCGAGCACCTCGGCCCATGCCGCCGCGGCGAGCTCCTGGGTGCCGGCGTGACCGGAGATGCGTCGCGCCGACGCGGTCGGGTACACACGCAGGCTGGACAGGTCCCCCCACTTCGCCCACTCCACGTGGTCGACGTACGGCGGCGCCGCCGGAGCCGGGGTGGCCTGCGCGGTGGGAGCAAACGCCACAGCGGCCGCCGCCGCGGCGACGGAGATCACCACCGTGCGCACTAGCGTGACTTCCCTTGGATCTCCAGGATCTTGGGCCGGACGTCGACGAGGTACACGCCCGCGGCGACCGCGGCGATCGCGACACCGGTGATGCCGAGCACCAGCGCGAGCAGCACTCCGACACCGAGGATCACCAGCCACACCGGCTTGGTGAGCTTGTCGGCGGCCGTGTAGGCGTCGGGGCGCTGCATCGCGGCGTGCACGAACGCGTAGACCGACGTCACCAGGACAGCGACCTGCAACGCGAAGAGGACGTAACCCACAAGGCCTTGGAGCTCCACGCTTCACAGCCTATGCGGGTTACGTCCCCTTTTCGAACTCCACCGCTTACGCGGTGGTGTCGTTACTTCTGGGTGACCTTCTTGGCGGCGGCCTTCTTGGCCGGAGCCTTCTTGGCCGGGGTCTTCTTGGCCGGGGTGGCCGAGGTGGCCGAAGTCGCCTTGGCCGGAGACTTCTTGGCGGGCGCCTTCTCGGCGGCCTTCTTCACCGGCTCGGCGGCCGACTCGGCCCTCTTGGGCAGCTCCACACCGACCAGCTTGGCGGCGCGCTCGCCGACCGCGCGCGTCTGCGACGCGACGTTGCCCAGCGCCTCCTGGGTCAGCTCGACGGCCTGGTCGGTGTACCCCTCGACCCGGCTGGCGGCCTCTTCCAGCGCCGGCTGGCTGCGCAGCCGCTCGATGGCCGCCTCGCCGCGCTCGATGAGCTTGGTGTAGGTGGTCTGCGCCGCCTCGGCGTAGCCCTCGGCGAACTTGCGCAGCTCATCGGAGGTCAGCTTGCCGCGGATGTCACCGAACTGCGAGGGCAGATCCTCCTGCAGCTTGGTGATCCGGGCCCGGCTCTCCTCGACGCGGCTCTCGGCGTCGGTGCGGGCGTCGCCGGCACGCTCACGCAGGGTCGCGACGATCTCGTTGACGCGCTCCAGAGCCAGGTCGGCGGCACCCACCGCGGCGAGCAAGGGGGCCTTCAGGTCGTCGATGTCGAGCTGGTTCTTGGTCTCAGCCATGGCTGTGTCCTTCCGTTTCAAGGTTGAGTTCTGTGATGGATTGCGGAGTCTCGGGGATCTCTAGAGGGCTCTTGTCTTGTTCAGTTGCGGGCTCCTCGTCTGCGTCGCTGACACTGTCCCCTCGCGCCGCGTCCGCTGCTGTGTTCGCTTCGGCGAGGGACGCCTCGTTCTGCTGGCAGAACGAGGTGTAGATGTCGAGCAGCACCTGCTTCTGCCGCTCGTTGATCGCCGTGTCGGTGACGATGGCGTCGCGAACCTGGTTCGTCTCGCTCGGTTCGAGGATTCCGGCTCTGATGTAGAGCACCTCGGCCGAAACCCGCAGTGCTTTGGCGATCTGGTTGAGCACATCTGCGGACGGTTTCCGCAGGCCCCGCTCGATCTGGCTGAGATACGGGTTGGAGACGCCCGCCTTCTCGGCCAGCTGCCGTACCGACACCTGTGCAGCTTCGCGCTGCACCCGGATGAACGAGCCGATGTCCTGTGCGGCGTTGGACACGACAGCGGCAAGATTCTCATCCTGCGACATGGGTTGCCCCCTCGCGCGGTGGGTTATCCGATTACCGACATCTGCCACCGTACGGCGGAGTGCTAACTTTTGCAAGCACTAGTTAGCGCAGGTCAGAAGAGTAGCTGGGCTACCGAATAGATGACCAGGCCCGCCAGCGAACCCACCACGGTGCCGTTGATACGGATGAACTGCAGGTCACGGCCGACATGCAATTCGATCCGGCGACTGGCCTCGTCGGCGTCCCAACGTTCGATGGTGTCGGTGATGATCGTCGTGATCTCCACCCCGTACTCACCGACCAGATGCTGAGCGCCGCGCACGAGCCAGTTGTCGACCTTTTCCCGCAGCTCCGCGTCGTCGCGCAAGGACTCCCCGAGGCGCATCACGGTGTCGGCGATGCGGGTGCGCAGTGACGACGACGGGTCGTCCACAGACTCGAGGATGATCCTCTTGGCCGCGGTCCACGCGGTCTCGGCGGCCCGGGCCACCTCGTCGCGGGCCATGATCTGCTCTTTGACGTTCTCGGCCTTGCGGATCGTCACATCGTCGTGCTGCAGGTCGTCGGCGAACTCGAACAGGAACCGGGTTGCCGAGCGGCGCAGTTCGTGGTCGGGATCGCGGCGCACCTTGTCGGTGAAGTCCATCAGCTCGCGGTGGATGCGGTCCCCGACGAGGTGATCCACCCACCGCGGCGACCACGTCGGCGAATCACGTTCGATGACCCGCTCGATCACCTCACCGGCGTTCAGCGACCACTGGAACGCCCGGTCGGCCAGCAGCTGCAGCAGCGCCTCCTGGCGTCCTTCGGCCAGCAGGCTGGCCAGCACACGGCCGATCGGCGGACCCCACTGCGGTTCGGCGATGCGTTTGACGATCATCCGGTCCAGCACCTGCTGGACGTCCTCGTCGCGCAGCATCTCGACCAGCACCCGCAGCACCGTCGCGGTCTCGGCGGCCACCCGCTCGGCGTGGTTGCGCTCACACAGCCATTTGCCCACCCGACCCGCCACATCGGCGTCGCGCAACTTGGTCTCGACGTTGGCCGGGGACAGGAAGTTCTCCCGGACGAAGCTGCCGAGTCCCTCCCCGAGCTGATCCTTCTTGCGCTTGATGATCGCGGTGTGCGGGATCGGGATGCCCAGCGGATGCTTGAACAGCGCGGTCACCGCGAACCAGTCGGCCAGGGCGCCGACCATGCCCGCCTCGGCCGCCGCGCGCACATATCCGATCCAGGGGGCCGCACCCCCGGATGCCGCCCCCCGCGACTGCGCCCACGTGCAGAGCAGGAAGACCACGCTGGCCCCCAGCAGGAAGCTGAGCGCGACGAGCTTCATGCGCCGCAACGAGCGCTTGCGTTCGGCGTCCGCCGCGGAATCTGCGCCGGCGATCGCCTCGGCGAAACTCGGACGCGCGCCGACGTGCCGGTTGTCGGGGGCGTCTAGTCGGTTAGCCACTCCCCCATCATCCCCGCGCGGGCAACCGGCGACGGCCGGCCACCGTATTATCGAGACGGACTTAGGGAACGGATCACCGCGAACGTGGCACAACAATCCCCGCCGGTGGCGGTCAAAACCGACGGACGGAAACGGCGCTGGCACCAGCACAAGGTCGAGCGCCGAAATGAGCTTGTCGACGGCACCCTGGAGGCGATCCGCCGGCTCGGAAGCAACGTCAGCATGGATGAGATCGCCGCCGAGATCGGCGTCTCCAAGACCGTGCTGTACCGCTACTTCGTCGACAAGAACGACCTCACCACCGCGGTGATGATGCGCTTCGCGCAGACCACGCTGATCCCGAATATGGCAGCCGCACTCTCGTCGAGTCTGGACGGCTACGACCTGACCCGCGAGATCATCCGCGTCTACGTCCAGACCGTCGCGGCCGAGCCGGAGCCCTACCGGTTCGTCATGGCCAACAACTCGGCCAGCAAGAGCAAGGCGGTCGCCGACTCCGAGCAGATCATCGCGCGGATGCTCGCGGTGATGCTGCGCCGGCGCATGGTCACGGCCGGGATGGACACCGGTGGTGCGGAACCGTGGGCGTTTCACATCGTCGGCGGGGTGCAACTGGCCACGCACTCGTGGATGTCGAACCCGCGGATGACGGCCGAAGAACTGATCGACTACCTGACGATGCTGTCGTGGAGCGCGCTGTGCGGCATCGTCGAGGTGAACGGGTCGCTGGACAGGTTCCGCCAGAGTCCCCATCCTTCGCCGGAACTGCCCTCCCGGCTGCTTGACTAGAGGCATGACGCTTCCTGAGCCCGACGATCTGCCGTCGCTGTGGAGCCATGAACCCCACGACTACCTCGCGTTCCGCCCGGGAGACAAGGTGGCCGACATCGACGCCGCCGCCACCCCCGGCTTCCGCGGCTCGAAGTCCGACGCACCGACCCTGCAGGCCGAGCGCAACACCCGCTTCGCCGAGCTGCAGGAGATGCTCTACGCCAACAGCCGTTCCGGGGACACCCGCTCGGTGCTGCTGGTCCTTCAGGGAATGGATACTGCCGGCAAGGGTGGAATCGTCAAACATGTTGTGGGCGGCTGCAACCCGCAAGGGGTGCAGTACCGCAGCTTCGGCAAGCCGACGGCTGAGGAACTGTCACATCACTATTTGTGGCGGATCCGCAGGGCGCTTCCGGAGGCCGGGCACATCGGGGTGTTCGACCGGTCGCACTACGAGGACGTGCTGATCGTGCGCGTGCACAACCTGGTGCCGCCCGACGTGTGGGAGCCGCGCTATGACGAGATCAACGCGTTCGAGCGCGAACTCGTCGACAGTGGAACCACATTGGTCAAAGTCGCGATGTTCGTCTCGCTCGACGAACAGAAGAAGCGGTTGGCGCAACGGCTCGAGCGGCCCGACAAGTACTGGAAGTACAACCCGGCCGACATCGACGAACGCCTGAAATGGCCGGCCTACCAGGAGGCTTACCAGGCAATGCTGGATCGCACCTCCACGCAGTACGCGCCATGGCACATCGTGCCGTGCAACCGGAAGTGGTACAGCAGGCTGGCTGTCACCGAGCTGCTGATCGAAGCGCTCAAGCGCCTCAACATGTCCTGGCCGCCACCGCATTTCGACGTCAAGGCGGAGAAGAAGCGGCTGGCCTCGGCCTGATCGCCGACGTGGGCGCTGTCGGAGGTCGCCGGGGCCTCAGCCTTTGACGAGGGTGAACTGCCCGACGTTGGTGATGCCGCGGCGGAAGAAGTCGGCACAGCCCGTCAGATAGTGCATGTAGCGCTCGTAGACCTCCGGCGAGGTCAACCTGATGGCCTCCTGCTGATTGGCCTCCAGGTTGGCGGCCCACATGTCGAGCGTGCGCGCGTAATGCGGCCGCAGCAGATGGGTGCGCTCGAGCGTGAACCCGGACCCGGCGGCGAGCTTCTCGATGTCCTCGACCGCGGGCAACTGCCCACCCGGGAAGATCTCGGTGCCGATGAACCTCATGAACTTCAGGTCCGAGATCGTCAGCTTGATGCCGTTGTCGCGGAAGAACTTCTGCGTGTGCGCGAGGATGGTGTGCAGGAGCATGCGGCCGTCGGCGGGCAGGATGTCGTAGGCCCGCTCGAAGAACAGCGGATAGCGCTCGGCCTTGAACGCCTCGAACGCACCGATCGAGACGATGCGGTCGACGGGCTCGTCGAACTCTTCCCAGCCCTGCAGCCGAACCTCGGCGTTGCGGTCGGTGTCGAGACCGGCCATCAGCGCCCTGCTGTACTCGAACTGATTGCGGCTCAACGTGATACCGATGACGTTGACGTCGTATTTCTCGACGGCGCGGCGTAGCGCGCCGCCCCAGCCGCAACCGACGTCGAGCAGGGTCATTCCGGGCTCGAGGTTGAGCTTGCCCAGTGCGAGGTCGAACTTCGCGATCTGCGCCTCGTCGAGCGTCATGTCGTCGCGTTCGAAATACGAACACGTGTACCCCATCGTCGGCCCGAGGAAGAGCGCGAAGAACTCGTTGGACACGTCGTAGATCGACTGCGATTCCTCGTAGTACGGCGACAGATCAGATACAGCGTTCGACATGCGGCAGGCAACCCCTTGCGGTTCGTCCGCCGGCCGAGAACGCAGCGGACACCCGGGCGGGCCGCATACGTGCCCTACCGCAGTGCCGGCTACCTTCTGAACCGGCGCGTCAATATTCGGCTACGCAGCCTAGCGAAGTCGCCGGCGGTACGCATATCGCGATTCGGTGGGTCAGTAGGTGTAGAAGCCCTTCCCCGACTTCTTGCCCAGTTGTCCGGCCTCGACCATGCGCTGCAGCAACGGCGGCGGGGCGAAGTTCGGGTCCTTGTACTCGTCGTACATCGAGTCCGCGATCAGCTTCATGGTGTCCAGGCCGATCAGGTCGGACAGCCGCAACGGCCCCATCGGGTGCGAGAGCCCGGCCACGACAGCGGTGTCGATGTCCTCGACGGTGGCGACCCCGGCCTCGGCCATCCGGATGGCCGACAGCAGATAGGGCACCAGCAACGCGTTGACGATGAAGCCCGACCGGTCCCCGCAGCGCACCACCTTCTTGCCCAGCACCTCGCCGGCGAACCGCTCCACCCGCGCGATCGCCTCGTCGGAGGTCACCAGCGTGTTGACGAGCTCGACCAGCGGCAGCACCGGCACGGGGTTGAAGAAGTGCAGGCCCAGCACGCGGCTCGGGTTCTTGGTCGCGGCGGCGATCTTCATGATCGGGATGCTGGAGGTGTTCGACGCCAGCACCGCCTCCGGGTCGGTGACCACCTCGTCAAGCTGCGCGAAGACCTTGGCCTTGACGGCCTCGTCCTCGACGATCGCCTCGATGACCAGCTGGCGGTCGGCGAGGTCGGACAGGTCGGAGCTGAACGTCAGACGGGCGAGCGTGACCTCGAAGTCGTCGGCGGCCAGTTTGCCCTTGGCCCTGGCACGCTCCAGCGACGCGGTGATGCGGTCCCGGCCCGCGTTCGCGAGCTCTTCGCTGGGCTCGTAGACCACGACGTTCACGCCCGCCTTGGCCGCCACCTCGGCGATTCCCGAGCCCATCTGGCCGGCGCCGACCACACCTACGCGTTCGATGCTCATCTGTCCTTCGTCCTCCTCACGTGCGGGAAGTCCTCTGTTGGGGAAGTCCGCGGTTTCCCTGGCTCGCGGTGTCCCGCTTCTGTACGCGTACAGGTTATTTCGCGCCGACACGCGTCAGACCCCGCCCAAGATTCATGGGCGGGGTCTGCGCTGTCAAGCTCGCTGCGAACGCTTCTCGCGTACGCGTTCGTCGCGAGCGTGCACGTTATCTGCGTTTTGCACGGCGTGGCGCCTGCAGGCACGCACGCTCGCGAGCAAGGGGCTTAGCTTAGTGGAACTGGCCCTCTTCGGTCGAGCCGGCCAGCGCGGTGGTCGAGCTGGTCGGGTCCACCGTGGTGGCGATGCGGTCGAAGTAGCCCGCGCCCACCTCGCGCTGGTGCTTGGTGGCGGTGTAGCCGCGCTCCTCGGCCGCGAACTCGCGCTCCTGCAGGTCCACGTAGGCGCTCATCTGGTTGCGGGCGTAGCCGTAGGCCAGATCGAACATCGAGTAGTTGAGCGCGTGGAAGCCGGCCAGCGTGATGAACTGGAACTTGAAGCCCATCGCGCCGAGCTCCTTCTGGAACTTCGCGATCGTGGCGTCGTCGAGGTGCTTGCGCCAGTTGAACGACGGCGAGCAGTTGTAGGCCAACATCTGGTCCGGGAACTCGCTCTTGACGCCCTCGGCGAACTTCTTGGCCAGCTCCAGGTCCGGGGTGCCGGTCTCCATCCAGATCAGGTCGGAGTACGGCGCGTAGGCCTTGGCGCGGGCGATGCAGGGCTCCAGGCCGTTCTTGACCCGGTAGAAGCCCTCGGCGGTGCGCTCACCGGTGATGAACGGCTTGTCGCGCTCGTCGACGTCGGAGGTGATCAGCGTCGCGGCCTCGGCGTCGGTGCGGGCGATGACGACGGTGGGAACCCCGGCCACGTCAGCGGCCAGGCGGGCCGAGGTCAGGGTGCGGATGTGCTGCTGGGTCGGGATCAGCACCTTGCCACCGAGGTGGCCGCACTTTTTCTCCGAGGCCAGCTGGTCCTCCCAGTGCGATCCGGCGACACCGGCGGCGATCATCGCCTTCTGCAGCTCGTAGACGTTCAGCGCGCCACCGAAACCGGCCTCACCGTCGGCCACGATCGGGGCCAGCCAGTTCTCCACCGAGGTGTCACCCTCGACCTTGGCGATCTCGTCGGCACGCAGCAGCGCGTTGTTGATGCGGCGTACCACCTGCGGCACCGAGTTGGCCGGGTAGAGGCTCTGGTCGGGGTAGGTGTGGCCGGACAGGTTGGCATCGCCGGCGACCTGCCACCCGGACAGGTAGATGGCCTTGAGGCCGGCGCGCACCTGCTGGACGGCCATGTTGCCGGTCAGCGCGCCGAGCGCGTTGACGAAGTCCATGTCGTGCAACTGCTCCCACAGCACCTCGGCGCCGCGACGGGCCAGAGTGTGCTCCTCGACGACGTGGCCCTGCAGGGCGACGACGTCGGCCGGGGTGTAGGTGCGGGTGACGCCCTTCCAGCGGGGGTTGTGGTCCCAGTCGTGCTGAATCTGCTCGGGCGACTTCGGCGTGCCAACAGTCGACATCGGCTGCTCCTTCGGTTGTTGCAAATTGCAAAGGCTCTGTGAACCTCGGCGCCTTGTTAACGCTCCAGCATTTCGCTGGCTTGCTAATCCGAGGATGCCCGAAGCTGTTATCGCAGGTCCACCCGTTTCCCCTGCGAATTTCCGCCAAGCAATTCTGCCAAGTTGCAAATCTCGCGAAGACGGAACGACCTGAACCGGTTCAGAAGCTACCGACCAGTAGCGAATTCGCGCAGGTCAGTACGCCCGTACTGTTTGGCAGCGACGATCAGACCGGAAAGATCGCCGCGACGGCCTTGGTCTCCTCGCCCACGGCGTATGTGAGCGTTGTAACAGTCCGATCGGCCAGTTCCTCGCCGAATTTGTCGGTGGAACCCGCCGGGTGGACGTGCCGGATGACCTCCAGCTTGTCGCCCAGCGCCACCGGCAGGTCGTGCTCGATCGTGACCCGCAGCGGCGCCTTCATCAGCTCCGGCTGCGAGTAAAGGTAATCCTCTACGACGCTCCAGTACACGGAGTTGTTCATGTGGTCGAAGATGTCGATGTCACTGACCCGGACCGGGTAATCCCGGATGTGCTCGGCGTCGTCCCGGCTGCCCGGCTTCAGATACGGCTTCCAGCGCAGACGGCTCTCGCCGGTGGTGCGCCGCAGGCCTTCGATGAAGTCGTCGGAGATGCGCGCCGGGCCCTGGGTCTCCCGGTTGATGTTGATCCAGAACGCCTCGGATTCCACGAGTCCGCCCTTGCGGCCCTCGATGCGCACCCGCATCTCGCACCACCGGTTCGACGTGCCCGAACACCAGCGCCGCAGCCGCAACATGTCCTTGAACACGATCGGCTCGATCATGTCGATCATCGTGCGGCGCACGATCCACAGCGGATGGGTCTCCTCGTAGCCCATCTCACGCAGCTGATCGGTGCCGACGTCCTGGATGTGTCGGGTGGCCGCGTCGAATTTGAGCCGGCCCTCACGGTCCACGTCGGCGACCCGCAGCGGCCACTGGACGTCGAAGACATCCGGGTGCGGATCGGGGACGGGCATCATTGTCTTGGCCAGGCCGGTAGCCCCCGGGGTGGTACTCACGAAGGTCGATACTGCCACACCGACCTCCGCTGCCAACGCTGCGAATTATCACTTAGCAGCCATGCTAGGTCCCGGCTAGGCTGACCTACCGTGGCCAAGACGTTCGTCGGCGCTCGCGTCCGGCAACTCCGCAGCGAACGCGGGTTCAGCCAGGCCGGGCTCGCCCAGATGCTGGAGATCTCCCCGAGCTACCTGAACCAGATCGAGCACGACGTGCGGCCGTTGACCGTGCCGGTGTTGCTGCGCATCACCGAGGTCTTCGGGGTGGACGCGACGTTCTTCGCCTCCCAGGACGACACCCGCCTGATCGCTGAGCTGCGTGAGGTCCTGATGGATCGGGACCTCGACGTCGACGTCGATCCGGCTGAGGTCGCCGACATGGTCGGCGCCCACCCGGCGCTGGCGAGGGCGATGGTGAACCTGCACCGCCGCTACCAACTGACCACCACCCAGCTCGCGGCCGCGACCGAGGACCGGTTCAGCGCGGGAAGCGGCAGCGGCTCAAGCTCGGGCTCCGGCTCCATCTCCATGCCCCACGAAGAGGTGCGCGACTACTTCTACCAACGCCAGAACTATCTGCACGAACTCGACACCGCCGCCGAGGAACTCACCGCCGACATGCGGGTGCACCGCGGCGATCTGGCCGGCGACCTGACCGACCGGCTGCGATTCGTCCACGGCGTCACCGTGATTCGTCGCATCGACCTCGGCGAGGGGGTGCTGCACCGCTACGACCCGGCGACCAGGCGCCTGGAGGTCGGCGCGCACCTGTCGTCGGGTCAGACGGTGTTCCGGATGGCCGCCGAGCTCGCCTACCTGGAATGCGGTGGACTGATCGACAAGCTGGTCGAAGAGGGCAAGTTCACCAGCGAGGAGTCGCGCAAGCTGGCACGGATGGGATTGGCGAACTACTTCGCCGCCGCCACGGTGCTGCCCTACGGCCAGTTCCACGAAGTGGCCGAGAAGTTCCGCTACGATATCGAGCGGCTCTCGGCCTACTACTCGGTCAGCTATGAGACCACCTGCCACCGGCTGTCCACGCTGCAGCGACCCTCGATGAGAGGTGTGCCGTTCTCGTTCGTCCGCGTCGACCGGGCCGGAAACATGTCGAAACGTCAGTCCGCCACCGGGTTTCACTTCTCCTCCAGCGGCGGTACCTGTCCGCTGTGGAACGTCTACGAGACGTTCGCCAACCCCGGCAAGATCTCGGTGCAGATCGCCGAGATGCCCGACGGACGCGCCTACCTGTGGGTGGCGCGCACCGTGGAGCGGCGCGCGTCGCGCTATGGTCAGCCGGGTAAGACGTTCGCGATCGGCCTCGGCTGCGAACTGCGGCATGCGCAGCGGCTGGTCTATTCGGAGGGGCTGATGACAGGTGACCCCAATGTCCCTGCGACCCCGATCGGTGCCGGATGCCGGGTGTGCGAACGAGACAACTGCCCGCAGCGGGCGTTCCCCGCGCTCGGCCGCGCGCTCGACATCGACGAACACCGGTCGACCGTGTCCCCCTATCTGGTGAGGCAGCAATGAGTACACCCGCCCGTATCCCGCCCGGCGGGTTCAAGCAACTCGGTCCGCTGAACTGGGCCATCGCCAAGCTCGGCGCCCGCGGTATCCGCAGGCCGCGGTTCAGCCTGATGAACGTGCTGGGCCAGCACCGGCTGCTGTTCCTGACCTGGCTGCCGCTGTCGGGGCATCTGCTGTATGCGGGCAAGCTGTCCCGCCGCGACGCCGAGATCGTGATCCTGAGAGTCGGGCACCTGCGCGACAGCGAGTACGAGCTGCAGCAGCACCGCAGACTCGCCCGCAGCCGCGGCCTCGACGCCACCATGCAGGCGCGCATCTTCGCCGGCCCCGATGCCGAGGGACTGACCGACAGGGAACGCGTCCTGATCACCGCCACCGACGAGTTCGTCGTCACCCGCGGGGTCTCCGCCGAGACGTGGCAGGCGCTCGCCACCCACTACACCAGGCCTCAGCTGATCGAATTCTGCCTGCTCGCAGCACAATACGACGGCCTCGCCGCGACCATCGCCACCCTGCAGGTTCCGCTGGACTTCCCCGATTAGACGGCTCAGCCGCCGCTTTGACATAGCCGGCCACGGCTGTAAACCCCACGGCTACCATGCGTCCATGCTGTCGAATCCGTGGCGCCACCCGCCCGGGGTGCCGCGCTGTGCGCCACCCCGCGCCGAGGGCGCCGTCTTCCTGCCCGACGGTCGCCGCCTCGGTTACGCGGAGTACGGCAACCCGTCGGGGCCGCTGGTGCTGTGGTTCCACGGCACGCCCGGCGGCCGCAGACAGCTGCCCATCGTCGGGCGACGCGCGGCCGAGAACCTCGGGCTGCGGGTGGTCCTCGTCGAGCGGGCCGGTTCCGGGCTCAGCGATCCGCACCGCTACCACCGCATCGGTGACTGGGCCGACGACATGGCCCATGTGGCCGACGTGCTGGGCGCCGACAAGGTCGGCGTCGTCGGACTGTCCGGCGGCGGTCCGTTCGCGCTGGCCTGCGCCGGCATGCCGGCACTGGCCGACCGCGTCGCGGCCGTCGCCGTCCTGGGCGGGGTGACCCCGTCGGTGGGTCCCGACGCCACCTGCAGCGGACCCATCGAGCTGGCGCGCAGGTTCGCCCCGGTGACCTCGGCGCTGCGACGCCCGTTCGCCAGGGTCACCGCGGGGCTGCTCACCCCGGTGATACCGCTGGCGCACCTGGCCTACCGCGGTCTGAGCGCGGCGATGCCCGACGGCGACAAGCAGGTGTTCGCCAACCCTGAGATCGAGGCGATGTTCATCGACGACATCGTGCACGCCGCCGCCGGCGGGTTCCAGGCGCTCCTCGACGACGCCCGGTTGTTCGGCCGGGACTGGGGCTTCCGGCTCGCCGATGTGAAGGTGCCGGTCCGCTGGTGGCACGGCGACGCCGACTCGATCATCTCGCTGGCCGACGCCCAGGCCGCCGCCGAGCACCTGCCCACCGTCGACCTGCTGCTGATGCCCGACGAGAGTCACCTCGGAGGCTTCGCCAAGGCCGACGACGTGCTGGCATTCCTGGCGCACCACCTGAGGACCGACGGGTCAGCGCGCCCCGTTGGTGACGATGACGCGGTCCCCGCCGCACGCCTTGGCCTCGTACATGGCCGAGTCGGCGGCGACGATCACGTCGACAAGGGCTGACTCGGACGGCCGGCACGATGCCACTCCGATGCTCACCGTGATGGCCGGATCGGCCGGCGCCGACACCGCGGAACGGATCCGCTCTGCGACCGTCTCGGCCTGAGGTGCCGGGATCCGGTCCACCACCAGGAACTCCTCGCCGCCCCACCGGACCACCACGGCATCGTCGCGCACACTCTCGCGGATCCGCCTCGCCGTGCGGATCAGCACGTCGTCGCCGACCGCGTGCCCCCGGGTGTCGTTGACCTCCTTGAAACCGTCGACGTCGATCAGCAATGCGCACAGTTGCGCATCACCACGCGCGGCCTCGTTGAGCCGCTTCATCGACACCTCCAACCCGCGGCGATTGGTCAGCTCGGTCAGCGGATCGGTGAACGACTGCTTCGAGCTGCCCTGCAGCAACCAGAACCCGAACTGCAGCGCAGGCAGCACGCATACCGTCACCAGCAACGCGATCACGGCCCGGGAGACGGCCACCTGCAGCCCGTACTCCCCACTGACCGACGCCAGCCACACCGCGATGCCCACGACCGAGACGATGCACCAGCCGATGTGGGCCAGATGCAGCCGAGGACCGTGGAAGAACACCACGTAGCCGCCCGCGCACAACAGGATGGTGATGCCCGACATCGCCAGGTTCGGGTCACCGAAAAGCAGCGCCGACAGCGTCATGAGGACATCGACGAACACCACCAGCCCGGCCGAGGCCCGTGCCGTCGGCCACGGCAGAAACGCCCAGCGCGCCGCCCAGCCCAGCGAACCGATGGCCACCACTGCCCAGCCGATCCGAAACACCGCATCGACCGCTCCCGGCGGCGCGAAGGCATTCACGACCGACAGCGCGCCCATCGTGACGCCGATACCGGCGATCACCCAGCGCAGTACCGACAGCAGTCCGCGGCTCCGCAGAAAATCGATCCGCCACTGGTAGTCATCGCTCTGACCCCACCACTGACGTAGCAAACTGCCGACCGACCCGTCCCGCACCGGACCATTGTGGCCTAGAGGTAGGTCACACCAAGCACAATCAGCGACAGCAACACCGGAGAAACCGGAAGACCCCACAGAAACGCGGCCCAGATCTCGGACCGCCGGTCCTTACGCCGCCATGCCCGCCGGGCCAGCAGCGCCGAGATCAGCCCGATGCCCAGCGACGCAGCAGCGACGACCAGCACCCAGGTGGGCACGTTCGACGACGAGATGGCCGCGGAGATCCCCGCCAGCCACAGGATGTGACCCAGGATCAATCCGCCGACACCGGCAACCCAGATGGCTCTCAATTAGAAGTTGATCATGTGGCCGACCAGACCGTGGAAGCACTCTTGCATCGCTTCCGACATCGTCGGGTGGGTGTGCACGTTGCGAGCGAGTTCGTTGGCGGTCAGGTCCCACTTCTGCGCCAGGGTCAGCTCGGGCAGAAGCTCGGAGACGTCGTGACCGATCAGGTGGCCGCCCAGCAGTTCGCCGTACTTCTTGTCGGCGACGAGCTTGACGAAGCCGGTCGGATCACCGAGGCCGTGGGCCTTGCCGTTGGCGGTGAACGGGAACTTCGCGACGACCACGTCGTAGCCCTCGTCCTTGGCCTGCTGCTCGGTCAGGCCGAAGGAAGCCACCTGCGGCTGGCAGAACGTCGCGCGCGGCAGCATGCGGTAGTCGCCCAGCGCCAGCGTGTCGGCGCCGGCGATGGTCTCGGCGGCGACCACACCCATCGCCTCCGCGACGTGGGCGAGCTGCAACTTGCCGGTGACATCGCCGATCGCATAGATATGCGGCACGTTGGTGCGCATGTAGTCGTCGATGCCGATGGCCTTGCGGTCGGTCAGCTCGACGCCGGCCTTGTCCAGGCCGAAGCCCTCAACATTCGGCGCGAAGCCGATGGCCTGCAGCACCTTGTCGGCCTTGAGCTCGTCGGACTTGTCGTTCTTGCTCACCTTGACGGTGACCTGGCCGCCGTCGTCCTCAATGGACTCGACCTTGGTGCCGGTCAGGATCTTCACGCCAAGCTTCTTGTACTGCTTCTCGATCTCCTTGGAGACCTCGGCGTCCTCGTTGGGCAGCGCGCGCGGCAGGAACTCGACGATCGTGACATCGACGCCGTAGTTCTTCAGCACGTAGGCGAACTCCATGCCGATGGCTCCGGCGCCGGCGATAATGATCGAGCCGGGCAGCTCGCGCGTCATGATCTGGTTCTCGTAGGTGACCACGTTCTCCGACAGCGAGGTGCCGGGCACCAGGCGGGTGCTCGAGCCGGTCGCGATGATCGCGTTGTCGAACTCGACGCTCTCGGTGCCGCCCTCGTTCAGGTCGACCTCGATGCTGTTGGGTCCGGTGAACTTGCCGTACCCGTGGATCTCGGTGATCTTGTTCTTCTTCATCAGGAAGTGCACGCCGGCCACGCGGCCGTCGGCGACCTTGCGGCTGCGGTCGAACGCCGCGCCGTAGTCGAAGGTGGCCTCGCCGCTGATGCCGAACGTCTTGGCTTCCTTGGTGAAGATGTGGGCCAGTTCGGCGTTGCGCAGCAGCGCCTTTGACGGGATGCACCCGACGTTGAGGCACACGCCGCCCCAGTACTTGGGTTCGATGATGGCGGTGCTCAGCCCGAGCTGGGCGGCACGAATGGCCGCGACGTACCCGCCGGGACCGGCTCCGAGAACAACGACGTCATAGTGGGTCACGGTTCTCACCCTAATGGGCGCGGCAAGGCGAGTGCGTGCGCCGCCAGGGCGTCGACCAACGCGGGGTCGTGGCTGACGAGCACGACCGCGGCGCCGTCGGCGGCGAACTCGCCCAGCAGCGACACCACCGACCCGGTGGCGATCGGGTCCAGCATCGCGGTCGGCTCGTCGCACAGCAGGAAGCGGGCTCGCTGGGTGAGGACCCGGCCGAGACAGGCCCGCTGCAGCTGGCCGTCGCTGACCTGGCCCGGGTAGCGGTCCAGCAGTTCCGGTTCCAGGCCGACGCGGCGGGCCACCTCGTCGACGGCGGGCCGCTGTCCGCGGATCACGGCGGGTTCGGCGATGACCCGGGCCAGCGTCCAGCGCGGGTTGCACACCAGACGGGGATGCTGGGCCAGCAGCGCGACCGACCCCTTCGCCGGTGCGGGCGCGCCGTCGTAGCGGACCTCGCCCGCTTCGGCGGGGTGCAGCCCGGCCAGTACCCGCAGAAGCGTCGTCTTACCGCTGCCCGAGGTGCCGGTGACACCGGTGACCGCCCCGGCCGGCGCGTCCAGGTCCACACCCTCGAACACCGGCGCGCCGCGGAAGGACACCGTGAGGCCGCGCGCCTCGATCCCGCTCACACCGGCACCGTCCCGAGCAGCGCTCGCAAATAGGGGTCGGGGTCGGCGAGCGCGTCGGCCAGCGGTTGTCGGGACCGCACGGTGCCGCGGGTCATCACCGCGACGTCGTCGCACACCGCGGCGCGCAGCAGCGACGGCATGTCGTGGGTGATCACCAGCACCGCCGCGCCGTCGGCGGCCGCGGTGCCGAGCAGCCGCCAGACCAGTGCGGCATTCTCGGGGTCGAGCGCCGAGGTGGGTTCGTCGGCGAGCAGCAGTGCGGGACGGCCTGCCAGCGCCGCGGCGATCGCGACCCGCGCAGCCATGCCGCCGGACAGTTCGTGCGGGTACCGGTGCACCACCCCGGCCGGCAGCGCAAC
Source organism: Mycobacterium sp. 4D054 (assembly GCF_052245755.1). Classification (NCBI taxonomy): domain Bacteria; kingdom Bacillati; phylum Actinomycetota; class Actinomycetes; order Mycobacteriales; family Mycobacteriaceae; genus Mycobacterium; species Mycobacterium sp. 4D054. The sequence goes on along the minus strand of NZ_JBQQCF010000039.1, from coordinate 21,559 downwards.
GGCCGCGCACAACTGCTCCGGGGTGCTGACGCCCATTTGCTCCTCGCGTCCGCGGACACCGATTTGCTCCTCGCGTCCGCGGTCGCCGATTTGCTCTTCGCGTCCGCTGACACCCAGCCGTGCGCTGATCTCGGCGAGCTGGGAACCGACGGTGCGCACCGGGGTGAACGACGTCGCCGCTGACTGGGGTACCACCCCGACATGCCGACCCCGCAACGCGCGCCAGGACCGTTCGTCGTCGGGACGCAGTTCGCGGTCGCCGATGTGCACGAGGCCGCGGGCCCGGGATCCCGGTGGCAGCAGACCGGACAGGGCAGCCACGACAAGTGACTTGCCGCAACCGGATTCACCGATCAGGGCCGTGACTTGTCCCGCCGGGACCTCCAGGTTCACGTCGTCGAGGACGTTGACGGTGTCCGGGCGGCGTCCGCGTCGCAGCGCGATATCCACCGTCAGACCGGCCAGCCGCGCGCCGGTCACCAGACCCGGCCCGCCGGTGCGCGGTGTCGCTCGCGCACGGATGCGCCTGCCGCGGCGAAGGTCAACGCGGACGCGATGAGTGCCACCGCCGGCACCGCCAAAGTCCACCACGCACCGGTGAGTACGGCGCCACGGGCTTCGCTGAGCAGTGTGCCGAGGCTGGCGCGGTCCGGCGACAACCCGACCCCGAGGAACGACAGCGTCGATTCGTGCCACACCGCGTGCGGCAGCAGCACGACCATCGCGACCAGTGCCTGCGCCAACACCGCCGGCACCAAGTGACTGCGCGCGACGAACCATCGCGAGGCGCCGGCCAGCCGGGAGGTCTGTACCCAACCCGCCTCGGCGACCGCGAGCAGTTCGGCACGCACCACCCGGGCCACAGCCGGCCAGTGCGTCAACGCGATCGAGGCGATGATCGCCAGCGGGGCGCCCCGCCACATCGCGGCGATGACGATCCCCACCACCAGGTGGGGCAGCGCGTTGACGCCGTCGACCAGTCGCATCACCACCGCGTCGAGCCACCCGCCGACCAGCGCCGCGCTGACACCGATGGCCAGCCCGAGGACGGTGGCCGCAACCGCGCACACCGCGGCGATCAGCAGGGACATCTGCAGGCCTTCGGCCGTTCTCGTCAGCAGGTCATAGCCCGAATGATCGGTGCCGGCAGGATGTTCGGCGCTCGGTGACTGCAACGCGGCGGAGAAGTCCGCCACCTGGTCGCCGGCGGCCAGCGGGATCCCCACCGCGACGACGACGATGACGCCCAGCACGATCCAGGGCGCGTCCCTCTTCATGCGGCCATCCTGATCCGCGGGTCGATCGCGACCGCAGCCGCATCCGAGAGAGCCGATCCGGCCAGCACCGCCACCGCGGCGGCAACCGTCAACGCAGCGAGCAGCGGAAAGTCCAGCGCTGCAGCAGAATCCACCAGCACAGCGGCCATGCCCGGCCAGCCGAAAACGGTCTCCACGATCGCCGCGCCCGCGATGAGCTCCGGAAGCCGGGTGCCCAACAACGCCAGGGTGGGAAGCACCGAGACGGGGGCGATATGCCCGCGCAGCAGCGCCCACCCGTGCACACCGCGTGACCGGGCGCCGCGCACCGCGTCGGAGTCGGCGCTCGCCGCCACCGCAGCACGGGTGGTCAACAGCAGCCACGGGATCATCGCCACCGTGAGTGCGACCCAGGGCAGGATGCCATGGCGCACAATGCCTTCCACCGTGTAGTCGGCGCCCGGTGCAGCAGCTCCGGAGGCTGGCAGCCAGCGCAGACCCACTGCCACGACCACCACGAGAGCCAGCGACACCACGAACGGCGGCACGGCCGCTAACGTCACCGAAACCCCGGTGACGGCTCGGTCGATCAACCCGCCGCGGCGCATGCCGGCCACGCAACCCAGCGCGAGAGCCACCGCCGTCGCGCTCAGCAGCGCTGCACCGGACAGCGTGAGCGTGAACGGCAGACGCTCGGCCAGCACGGTGGCCACTGGCTGGGACTGCGTCGACGACCACCCCAGCTCACCGCGGACCAGACCGCCGAGCCACTGCAACCAGGCCTGGTACCAGGGCTGGTCGGTGGCGTAGGCCGCGCGCATGGCGTCGCGTTGAGCCTCGGTGGCGAACTGGTAGTTGCCGCCGAGGTAGGCGGCCAGCGGGTCGAACGGGGACAGGGACGCGACGGCGAAGATCGCCGCCGAGATGGTCAGCGTCAGCGGGATCGCGATCGCGGTTCGGACCGCGAGCAACCGGACGGCCGCGCGCGAGCGCCGGACAGGCCGTCCCGCCGGGGGATGTTCGCCGGCCTCGGAAACCGCCGCCGAGGTCACCGCGTCCACGCTCCGGCTGCCTACCGCGTCCACGCGGCGATATTCCACCACGGACCCCAGGACACCCCGTGCGAGTGCGGCTCCATGATCGGCGCCGTCTGGTTCCAGCCTCGGTCCCGATAGGCGTAAGCGTGATCGAGGAAGACCAGAAACACCTGCGACGGCTGAGCCGCGTAGCTCGACTGAATGTCGCGATAGAGGCGGTCTTTCGCGGGGCCGGGGGCCGATCGGCTCGCCTCTTCGAGCATCCTGTCCAGGCCCGGTGCGGTGAAGTTCCCGGGGTTCGAGTACGGCGACGAGTCGGGCACCCGGGTGTGCAAGGTGTCGTAGGCCTGAGCATCGATGCTGTACGGCGTCGCGCCACCGCCGAGCAGCACCGCCGAGTCACCGAAGCGGGTGTCGATCTCGTCCCAGCTGGTGCCGCGGGGTCTGACGTCGACCCCGAGCGGTTTCATCGCGGCCGCATACGCGACGGAGAGGTCACGCCGCAAGGTGTCCTGCGCGTTGTACAGCAGTTCGAAAGATGCTCTCGCTCCGTCTTTTTCGCGGATCTGCCCCGCCCCAGGGCGCCAACCGGCTTCGTCGAGAACGGCTTTGGCGCCCTCGGGATCGAATGCGTATTGCGCGTCGGGGTTGTAGGCGTCGCCGTACGCCGGCGCCACCGGGGTACTCGCGGGACGCCCGTAGCCCACCAACACGTCACGCACCATCGCCGCGCGGTCGACACCGAGATTCATCGCGAACCGGGCGCGCACGTCCGCGGTGAACGGGTTCCCGGCGGGCAGGGCCACGCCGCGCCAGTCCGCGGACTGCACACCTACGGTCTGGATGTCGTCGCTGTCGATCGAAGCGATCAGCCGCGGCGGCAGGGTGGTGCCGTCCACCGCGCCTGCGACCATGCTCTGGGCGCGGGCGTTGTCGTCGGGGGTATAGGTGTACACAAGCCGCTTCACCTGAGCCGGCCGACCCCAGTAGTCGTCGCGCGCGACCAACACCGCCTGGTCAGGCCGCAAGCTGTCCAGCCGGTATGGCCCCGTGCCGACGGGCGCGGTGTTGACCGCCCAGTCCGCGGCCGGCGTCTCCTCGACCTTCTCCGACGGCAGGATGCCGATCAGCAGGTAGGGCTTCGGGTCGGCGGCGGTGTCCATCTCGATGACGACGGCGCCCGGACCGTCGGCGGTGATCGACACGATGGGGGCCACCGACGTCGATATCTGGGATGCCACCTGCGGGTCGCGCACGGCGGCGTAGGTCGCGACGACGTCGGCCGCGTCGAACGCGCTGCCGTCGGAAAACGTCACGCCGGGGCGCAACGGTATGCGCCAACGGTTGGGGCCCGCGGGTTCGGGTTCCGCACCGGCCAGCGCCGGTGCCAACCCGGGGACCGTGCTGTCGGCGTCCGCACTGGGGCGGTAGAGCCCTTCGTAGATCGGTGAGACCCCGGACTCGGAGTAGCCGTTGACCGGGTTGTATCCGCCGAGCTCGTAGCTCTCGGCGAGCACGATCTGCTCGGCCTGCTGCTCGTCCGCTTCGCCGGCGCACGCCGTGACGACAAGCGTGCTCATGACACAGACCAGCGCCGGACGCAATTTCATGTGTCTATCTGAACACATGAACTACATGACGGCGCAACTACCCGGGTGGACGGTTGCCTATCTGGGGATCCAGCCGAACACGTACGCGCCGTACAGCAGCGCCGCACCCGCCGCCGCGGCCAGCGGCGCCGACATCATCGCGAGCGCCATCGCGGCGATGCCGGGCCGCTCCTGCACCATCGCGGTCAGCAGACTGCCGACGACGCAGGCCACCACGAACACCAACACCGCGAACACCGGCACATCCTTGGCCGGCGAGTGAAACCACCAGAAGTACAGTCCGGCGCCGGCCCCGGCGCCGACGAGCCACACGCCGGTGAGGACGAGCAGGAAGCGCCACCGGCTCATGTACTGCGCGGCCGGGGGGATCGCGACAGGCTGCGCGGGTGGCGGCGGGATGGCCCCCGTGTCCGCCGGGTCGTCGAGGGCGACCTGATGCTCAGCCACCGGAAGCCACCTGGATCGCGGTCAGCGCGCCGAACCAGCCCGGACCGATGGCCAGGATCATCGCGCCGAGGGCGGTGACCCACCGCTTGCCCGACAGCAGGATCACCGACATCCCGATGACGCTCGGCACGCCGATCACCACGCCGATGGCGATGTCGGGACGGATGGTCGCGGTGACCTCGACCGCGGCGACGAGCGCGGCCATCATGCCGAGAGCGACGCCGATGATCATCACTCCGGCCAATACCGATGCTCGGGGCAGCGGGATCACGATGTCGACGATAACGCCGCGGCGGGCCCGAACCCGGGCGGCGCGCCCGAACGCGGAAGCGCGTTCCTGGTCGAGACCCGGGCCGGTTTGACCGCCAGGAATGCTATTCCGCGACGGGGAGCGCGCAGGCGTCGACCGCTTCGGCGACGACGTGCGTGCCGCTCGTCGCGGGCCGTTCCCCGCGTTCGTAGGCGGCCCCGGTGACCGGTGGCGCGCCTTCCAGCGCCCGGTTCTCGTCGCCGGTGAACGCGCGGCCCCGCGACAGGAATCGCTTGCCCTCGGGGGATTCCAGGCTGAAGCCGCCGCCGCGCCCGGGCACCACGTCGATCACCAGCTGGGTGTGCTTCCACGCGTCGAACTGCGGACCCGAGATCCACACCGGCACCCCGTCCTCGCCGACATCGAGCACCGCCAACAGCACGTCGCGGTCGCCGACCAGGAACTCCCCGGCGGGATAGCACATCGGCGACGACCCGTCGCAGCACCCGCCCGACTGGTGGAACATCAACGCGCCGTGCCGCTGCTGCAGTGTGCGCAGCAGTTCGGCCGCGGCCTCGGTCACCAGTGCCCGCTTCGGGATCTCCACGTCAGCCATTCTCGCCCTTCGTCGTCGCGGTTGCGCCGGCCGTGCGCGCAGTGCGGATCGCCGGGGCCACTGACGGTGGCAGCAGCAGCCGACAGTCGGCCGGGTAGTGCACCTGCAGGTCGATCGAGCCGGCGAACCGGTACGGCTGCGCCGCGAGCAGTCCGGTGAACTGTTTGCGCAGCCGCGACATCTCCGCGCGCACGGTGACCACCCGGGACCGGTCGCCGTACAGGTCCTCGGCGAGCTGCGGCGCGCTTCGACCCTGCGGTGAAATAGCCAGTGCACAAAGGATTTCCGCGTGCCGCAGGGTCAAGTCGTGGCGCCAGCTGCCGAAGTGTCCGGTCATCATCAGCGACGGCGAGTCCGGATCGGTGAAGTCGAGGGTTACCTGTGACACCCGCGCGTCCGCGCCGTCGGGCTCGGCCAAGCGCACCAGCCACCCACCGGGGAGCGGTTCGACGGCGCACATTCCCAGCGCGGTCAGCCAGACCCGTCCCGGCTCCATCTGTTCGGGTAACAGGATCCGGTTGTGCAAGGGCATCGCGTCGACGGCGGCCACCCAGCCCTCGGTGTCGACGGCCAGCGCGGGACTGCCCATCCGCGCCAGGATCGGGGCGGCCACCGCCCGCAGCCGGTTGAGGGTGCGGTCGTGTTCCTGCCGCAGGTGCGATTCGGCCAGCCGGGCGACGGCGTCGACGAGCGCGACGGTGGTCGGGTGCACGGTCGCCGCCGGGCCGGACACGTCCACCACGCCGATGACCTGGCCGGTGCGGGGATCCCGGATCGGCGCGCCCGCGCACGTCCACGGGTGATGGCTGCGCAGGAAGTGCTCGGCGGAGAACACCTGCACGGCGCGTTGCGACACCAGCGCAGTGCCGATCGCGTTGGTGCCGACCGCGCCCTCACCCCAGTTCGCACCTTCGACGAAGCCGAGCCGGTCGGCGTTGCTGAGCACCGCCGGCGACCCGGAACGCCACAGCACCCGACCGTGGGCGTCGGCCACGACGAGGATGTTGTCCCCGTCGGCGACCAGCGACTCCAGCCCGTGAGAGATCTCGTCGAGCACCTCCATCAGCCCCGACGACCGGCGCAGCATCTCCAGCGCACCGGTTTCGACGACCGTCGGCGTGTGGTCATCGCGGGTCCGGTTGTGCATGCCGCTGGCCATCAGGCGCTGCCAGGAGTCGCCGATGACGTCCCGGGGCCGCGCCGGCGCCCGGTGGCCGGCCATCGTCGCGTCGTAGACAGCCGACATCAGCCGCGCGTAGTCGCGCGGGTCTTCCCCGACGGCCACCGCGGGTTCAGGCACGGGCGAGCTGCCGACATTGCTGGGCATCGGTACCCATAGTGCTCCCCATCTCAGCGGTAGACCAGGCCGCCGTCGATCAAGCCGGACTGGCCGGTCATGTAGTCGGCGTCCGGGCCGGCCAGGTAGGACACGAAGCCGGCGACGTCCTCGGGTGTCTCGGCACGGCCGAGCGCGATACCGCCGACGAACTTCTCGTAGGTCTCCCCCTCGGCGGCGCCGGTCAGCTCGGCGAATCGCTTGTCGATCTCGACCCACATGTCGGTGCCGACGACGCCGGGGCAGTACGCGTTGACGGTGATCCCGTGGGCGGCGTGTTCCTTCGCGGCGGCCTGGGTGAGCGCGCGCACCGCGAACTTGGTCGCGCTGTACGGGCCGAGCATCGCGAAACCGTCGTGGCCCGCGATCGATGAGGCATTGATGATCTTGCCTTTGGTGCCGTTCGCCGTGAACTTCGCGACCGCGGCCTGGATGCCCCACAGCACGCCGTTGACGTTGATCGCCCACAGCTTCTCGACCTGCTCGGGAGTGACGTCGGCGATGGGCCCGACCAGCGCGATGCCGGCGTTGTTGACCATGATGTCGAAGCCGTCGAGCGCAGAGTCCGCATGGTCGACGGCGGCGAACACCTGTTCGCGATCGCTGACGTCGGCCACGAACGTCGTTGCCTTGCGGCCGATCTCGGTGATCTCGTCGGCGACGGCCGCGATGCCGTCGGGCGCCACGTCAACCAGCGCCACGTCGGCGCCGTCGCGGGCCAGGCGCAGCGCGATGCCACGCCCGATGCCACGCGCGGCGCCGGTCACCAGGGCCACCTTGCCGTTGAGTGTCATGATTCTCCGTTCGGATCGACGAGCACTTTCATCTTGGTGCCGGCATGCAGTGCCTCGAAGCCTTCGTCGACCACGTCGTCGATCGGGATCCGGGTCACCCAGCCGGTGGTGTCATACCTGCCCTGCGCCATCAGCGCGATCACCGCTTCGAAGTCGGCGCCGGTGTAGCACAGCGACCCCTGGATTCGGGACTCGTTCATCACCAGATTCAACAGCGGTGTCTCCAGCGGCTTTTCGTAGATCGCGACGCTGATCATCGGTCTGCGCGAGCCGATGCAGGCCAGTGCCGTGCTGACGGCTGGGGTGACGCCGGCCGCGTCGAACACGGCGTCGGCGCCGTCACCGCGGGTGTGATCGGCGACGAACGCCGGCACGTCGACGCTCGTCGGGTCCAACGTGGTGGCACCGAGCGCCTCGATGGCGGCGCGCCGGGTCGGTGACGGTTCGACCACGAGCACGTCATCAAGGCCCTTGCCGCGCAACGCGAACCACAAACCGATCCCGATCGGTCCGGCCCCGAACACCATCGCGGTGTCCCCCGGCTTCACGTCGCCGAGCGTCGCGGCGTGGTAGGCGACCGACATCGGCTCGACCAGAGCGCCGAGTTCCAGCGACACATGGTCGGGCAGCTTGTGCAACATGCCTGTCGGCACCACGGTGTACTCGGCCATGCCGCCGTCGGACATCAGGCCGTGGAAGCCGATCTGCTGGCACACGTTGTAGTTGCCGGCCCGGCACGGGCCGCAGCGGTCGCACTTGTAGATCGGTTCGACCGCCACCCGGTCGCCTTCACTCCAGCCGCTCACCCCGGCGCCGACCGCGGTGATGGTGCCGGAGAACTCGTGACCCATGGTCAACGGCAGTTGGGCACCGGTCAGTGGATGCGGCGAGGTCGGCACGAAGATCGGCCCGGCGTAGTACTCGTGCAGATCGGTGCCACAGATGCCGTTGAACCCGACCTTCAGCTTGACGGTGCCCGGCCCGGGTTCGGGTTCGGCGACGTCGCCGACTTCCAGCTTGTTCGGTCCGTAGTACACCGCTGCTCTCATGGCCGCATTTCTATGTGACCACGGCCACACCGGGAAAGGGTTGCAGGGGGTTGCAGCGGGAGTCGCCCCCGCACACTCGGTGTCATTGCAACGCTTCGCAACTCTTGCCGACCGGCACAGCAGCGGTGTGTCCTGGCTCACATGACTTCGACTCTTGACCCTCAGACCACCACCCAGCTGAGCCCGCAACAGCGGGTCGAGTACTGGCTGGCCGATTTCGAGGCGGCGCTGGCCGTCCGCGACATCGAACGCGCTGTCGGCATGTTCGCGGTGGACAGCTTCTGGCGCGACCTGGTGTCCTTCACCTGGAATCTCAAGACCCTGGAAGGCCGCGATCAGATCGCCGACATGCTGGGCGCACGGCTGGCCGAGACGGACCCGACCGGCTTCCGGACCCGCGAGGACGCCACTGCCGACGGTGATGTCGTCTCGGCGTTCATCGAGTTCGAGACCGCCGCCGGCCGCGGCACCGGGCATCTTCGGCTCAAAGGCGACTCGGGGACCGACCAGGCCTGGACGCTGCTGACCGCGCTGCAGGAACTCAAGGGGCACGAGGAGCGCAAAGGGCCCACCAGGGTGCTGGGAGCGGTGCACGGCGACGCCCCGGACCCGCGGTCGTGGGCCGAGAAGAAGGCCGCCGAGGACGCGGAGCTGGGCCGGACGGTCCAGCCGTATGTGCTGGTGATCGGCGGCGGGCAGGGCGGTATCGCGCTCGGCGCCCGGCTGCGCCAGCTCGGGGTGCCCGCGATCGTCGTCGACAAGCACGAACGCCCCGGCGACCAGTGGCGCAAGCGCTACAAGTCGCTGTGCCTGCACGATCCGGTCTGGTACGACCACCTGCCCTACCTGCCGTTTCCGCCGAACTGGCCGGTGTTCGCGCCGAAGGACAAGATCGGCGACTGGCTGGAGTTCTACACCCGGGTGATGGAGGTGCCGTACTGGTCGAAGACCACCTGCCTGTCCGCGTCTTACGACGAGGCGTCGCAGACCTGGACCGTCGAGGTCGACCGCGACGGCGAGCGACTGACCCTGCGCCCAACTCAACTGGTGCTTGCCACCGGCATGTCGGGCAAGCCGAACGTGCCGACGCTGCCGGGGCAGGACGTGTTCCGCGGCGACCAGCACCATTCCAGCGCCCACCCCGGCCCGGACGCGTACGTCGGCAAGAAGGCGGTGGTGATCGGATCGAACAACTCCGCCCACGACATCTGCAAGGCGCTCTACGAGAACGGCGTCGACGTGACGATGGTGCAGCGGTCGTCGACGCACATCGTCAAGTCCGACACCCTGATGGACATCGGGCTGGGCGACCTGTACTCCGAGCGGGCGCTGGCGGCGGGGATGACGACCGAGAAGGCCGATCTGACGTTCGCGTCGTTGCCGTACCGGATCATGCACGAGTTCCAGATCCCGCTGTACGACCGGATGCGGGAGCGCGACAAGGAGTTCTACGACCGGCTGGAGGCAGCCGGATTCCAATTGGACTGGGGCGCAGACGGTTCCGGGCTGTTCATGAAGTATCTGCGCCGCGGGTCGGGCTACTACATCGACGTCGGCGCCTGTGACATGGTGGCCGACGGCCGGATCAAGCTGGCCCACGGGGAGGTCGACCGCCTGACGGAGGACTCGGTGGTGCTCGCCGACGGCACCGTGTTGCCCGCCGACGTGGTGGTGTACGCGACCGGCTACGGCTCGATGAACGGGTGGGCCGCCGACCTCATCGGCCAAGAGGTTGCCGACAGGGTGGGCAAGGTGTGGGGTCTCGGTAGCGACACCCCGAAGGATCCGGGCCCGTGGGAGGGCGAGCAGCGCAACATGTGGAAGCCCACCCAGCAGCCCAATCTGTGGTTCCACGGCGGCAACCTGCACCAGTCACGGCACTACTCGCTGTACCTGGCGCTGCAGCTCAAGGCCCGTTTCGAGGGGATGCCGACCCCGGTGTACGGCCTGCAGGAGGTTCACCACCTCAGCTGAACTCGGCTCAGCTTCCGCCGAAATCGCATTCCACGCGCGTCAAGTTGCCTGACGCCCGCATGGAATGCGATTTCGGCGGTTGCGCAGAATGGGTGGCGTGACGGATACCCGCAGCGAGCACACCGACACCGACCCGCATCTCTGGCTAGAGGACGTCACCGGCGACGACGCGCTGAGGTGGGTGCGCGAGCACAACGAACCGACGCTGGCCGAGCTCGCCGGTGAACGCTTCGAGCAGATGCGGGCCGAAGCGCTGGAGGTGCTCGACACCGACGCGCGGATTCCGTATGTCCGCCGGCGCGGCGATTACCTGTACAACTTCTGGCGCGACGCCGAACATCAAAAGGGCGTCTGGCGGCGCACGACCCTGGACAGCTACCGCACCGAACAACCGGACTGGGACGTCATCATCGACGTCGACGAACTCGCGGCGGCCGACGGCGTGAACTGGGTGTGGGCCGGCGCGGACGTCATCGAGCCGGACCATTCACTGGCCTTGATCAGCCTGTCGCGGGGTGGATCCGACGCCGCCGTGGTGCGCGAGTTCGACATGCTCACCCGCAGCTTCGTCGAGGGCGGGTTCGAATTGCCCGAGGCCAAGTCACAGGTCTCCTGGGAGGACGAGAACACCCTGCTGGTCGGCACCGACTTCGGCGAGGGATCGCTGACCGAGTCGGGCTACCCGCGACTGGTCAAGCGGTGGCGGCGCGGGCAGCCGCTGGCGGAAGCCGAAACCGTGTTCAGCGGTGCGGAATCTGATGTGCTGGTGGCCGGCTCGCGCGACCGCACCGAAGGATTCGAGCGCACGCTGGTCAGCCGCGCGCTCGATTTCTTCAACGAGCAGGTCTACGAGTTGCGCGACGGCGAGCTGATCCGTATCGACGCCCCCACCGACGCCAGCATCTCGGTCCACCGCGAGTGGCTGCTGATCGAACTGCGCACCGACTGGACCTACGGCACCACGCCCTTCCCCGCCGGATCGCTGCTGGCCGCCGATTACGAGACATTCCTCGGCGGCACCGCCGAACTGCAGGTGGTGTTCACCCCCGACGAGCACACCTGCCTGCACCACTACGCGTGGACCCGAGATCGCCTGGTCGTCGTCACGCTGGCCGACGTCGCCAGCCGAGTGCAGGTCTACACGCCGGGGCCGTGGACAGCCGAGCCGGTGACCGGGCTGCCGGACAACACCAACACCTCGATCGTCGGCGCCGACAGCCTCGGCGACGAAATCTTCCTGGACTCTTCGGGTTTCGACACCCCGTCCCGGCTGCTACACGGCCCGGCCGGCGGTGAGCTCACCGAGATCAAACGGGCGCCTTCGTTCTTCGACACCGCCGACATCGACGTCTCGCAGCACTTCGCCACGTCCGACGACGGAACGCAGATCCCGTACTTCGTCGTCGGTCACCGGCATGTCGAGGCAGCCGGCCCGACGCTGCTCGGCGGGTACGGCGGTTTCGAGGTGTCCCGCACCCCGGGTTACGACGGAGTGCTGGGGCGGCTGTGGTTGTCCCGCGGCGGCACCTACGTGCTGGCCAACATCCGTGGCGGCGGAGAGTACGGCCCCACCTGGCACACCCAGGCCATGCGCGAAGGGCGCCACCGGGTCGCCGAGGACTTCGCCGCTGTGGCAAAGGATCTGGTGGCCCGCGGCATCACGACGGTCGAGCAGCTCGGTGCGCAGGGTGGGAGCAACGGCGGCCTGCTGATGGGCATCATGCTGACGAAGTACCCGGAGCTGTTCGGGGGCCTGGTGTGCAGTGTGCCGCTGCTCGACATGAAGCGGTTCCACCTGCTTCTCGCGGGGGCGTCCTGGGTGGCCGAGTACGGCGACCCCGACGATCCCGAGGATTGGGCGTTCATCTCCGAATATTCGCCGTATCAGAACATTTCGGCCGACAAGCGCTACCCGCCGGTGCTCATCACGACGTCCACCCGCGATGACAGGGTGCATCCGGGTCACGCGAGGAAAATGACCGCGGCGCTGGAGGCCGCCGGGCACCCGGTGCGCTACTACGAGAACATCGAGGGCGGCCATGCGGGCGCCTCCGACAACCCGCAGATCGCGTTCCGTTCGGCGTTGATCTTCGAATTCCTGCACCGAACGCTGAGCGGGCACTGAACATGACCGCGCCATGGAGGCCGCTATTCGCCGTCGCGGTGACGACGTTGGCACTGACCGGTTGCGCAGAGCAGATCACCGGAACGGCGGTGACGGCGGTGGGCGATGCACCCGCGGCGGCGACATCCGGCGGCGGCGAGGGCCTGTGCACGGCGGTGGACGCGCCACTGGAGGACATCCCCAGCGACGACGCCCGTGAACCACGCTTGCGTATCCCGGTACCGGACGGCTGGGAGCGCAACACCATGATGGACAGCCAGATCATCCGCTACACGATCGTCTCGACCGATCTGGTGGCCGACCGCTTCGCCACCAATGCCGTCGTCACCCTGGAATCGACCCGCGGTAATCCGTCGCCCGACGAGATATTCGAGCAGAACCGCGGCAACCTGAAGACCTTGATGGGCGCCTTCGATCTGGAGACCCAGGACAACACCACCTGCGGATTCCCCTCTGAGACAACTCACTACACGGCTCCCACGCTGGGGCCGGCCCCGGAGCGGCCGATCATCATGCATGCGGTCGCGGCCGAGGCGGGCGGCGCTACGTACCTGGCGACGCTGACGATTCAGACCACCGACCCGATCAACCCGAAATACGTCAAGGATTCCCAAGAGATCGTCGACGGGTTCCAGATGCTGTTGCCGAGTTCATGAGCACCGTCTCGTGGGTGTTGCTGGCTTCGGGCGCCCTCGCGCTGCTCCTCGGCGCCGTCGTCCCGGGATGGGACACCGCCACGGTGGCGGCTCGCGCGAGAAAACGCCGAATCTACTGGGCTGGAACTGTTCTCGGAGTGTTGTTGCTGTTCCTGGGGGGTCTGCCCGACGTGCAGAGTTCGGTCGCGTTCACCGCCGCCGCGGTGATCCTGATGACCGGCTGGGCGTACTTCCGCACACCCAACATCAAAATCGGCGGACGAATTCACTCGGCCTACGAGCCGTACCGGCAACCCGATCCACCGCCCCGAGGGTGACCACGGAGGCCGCCGGGATCAGGCGGCGTCGAAGGCGACCGGAATACGACACTGGTTCTCAGCGGCTGTCCAGCGCAATGCCAGGAAGATGTCGTCGGTCCAGTCCGAGAACGCCTGCCAGTCCTCCGGACGGCATTCCTTGTGAAGACAGAAACACTCCCCGCGGCACCCGAAACCGGGGATCACGCAACACCCTGCGCGCAAGGTGATAGCTGAGCAATTCCGGTCCATGGCTACCGATCGCGATCGGGCCACACGCTCGCGCCTGCGCGATGAGCCGATGGGCTTCGAGCGGGTCTTCCACGTGGTGGTAAGCCAACATCGGTAGCCCGGCGTCGAAAACACAAGGCAGAGCCCGCATGGCCGTCGTGTCAATCGTCATGGATTTCAGTGTTGCTGCAGCTCCGAGCCCGAACATCAGTACTCGGGTACCGAGATTTCGGTACCCGAGAACCTCTTTATCTCGCGCAGCTCAGGCTTCTAGGCTTGGCGTGTGCGGTTGACATGGCCGCTGACCGGCCGCTCCGATGAGACGCGACAGATCGAAGCCGCGCTGCTGGATTCCGCCTCGGCGGGCATCGTGGTCAGCGGTCCGGCGGGTGTCGGCAAGAGCCGCATCGTGCGGGACGCGCTCGCGGCGTTCACCGCTCGCGGATGGCAGGTGCGCTGGGTGGTCGGCACCTCGGCCGCGCGCAACCTGCCGCTGGGTGCGCTCACACCGTGGGCCCGAGCATCCGGCAACGACAGCCTGCAACTGATCCACGACGTGATCACGGCGCTGACCGCCTCGCCCGAGGGCGCCCCCGTGGCACTCGGGGTGGACGACGTCCAGCTGCTCGACGACCTGTCCACCGTCGTCGTCCATCAGACCATCCAGCGCGGACTGGCGCAGGTGGTGCTGACGGTCCGCGACGACGAACCCGTTCCCGCGGCCACCCAGGAGCTGTGGAAGTGCGGAGAGCTCGACCGGCTGGAGGTCGGCCCCCTCTCGGAGTCACAGACCGCCAGACTTCTCTCGGAAACCCTTGGCGGACAGTTGGATCCGGATGCCGTCAACCGGCTGTGGACGTTGACCCGCGGCAATCCCCTGTACCTGCGCAACATCGTCGAACAGGAGGTGTCCGACGGGCGGCTGGCGGTCCGCGGCGGTGTGTGGGCCTGGCACGGCAACCCCGTGATCCCGCGGCGCCTCGTGGAGCTCGTCGAGGCCCGCATCGGCGGGCTGTCCGACGCGGTCAGCACCGTCGTCGACGTCGTCGCCGTCGGCGAGCCGATCGCGATGCGGTCCCTGACCCGAATCACCGATCCGGCCGCAATCGAAGAGGCCGACCGCCGGGGGCTCGTCTCGTTCGAACCCGGCGGCGACACGGTCGAGGTCAGGCTCGCGCATCCGCTCTACGGCGAGGTGCGCCGGAGCCGGGCGCCGCAGACGACATTGCGGCGGCTACGAGGACTGGTGGGCGCCGAGCTGGGTGGCTCCGACCACCACGACGACATCCACACCGTGGTGCGCCGCGGCGCTCTGAGTCTGGACTCCGATCTGCCGCCCGATGTCGATCTGCTGCTCACCGCCGCCCGCGGCGCGGCCTGGATGATGGACCTCGCACTGGCGGACCGGTTGGCGGAGGGAGCCATCCGCGCCGGCGGAGGACCCGAAGCGCGTATCGTCAGGGCTTTCGTGCTGTCACTGCAGGGGGCGGGCAGTGAAGCCGAAGAACTTCTCGCCGAGGTGGATTCGACCCGACTCACGGACCGGGACCGAGCCCGGCTGACGTTCTTGCGCGCGGTCAACCTGTTCTTCACGATGGCCCGGCCGCGGCGCGCCAAGGAGTTGATCGACGACGTCTCAGCCCTCGCGATCCCGCAACACCCGTCGCTCAACGCCTTCAGCTGCGTGTACTGGGCGGGCATGGGCAATCCGACAGCCGCCCTGGAGTGCGCAGCGGCGTTCGAGCCGGCCCAGTTGCCCGACGACTTCCAGCGCAGATTGACCGCGTGGGCGGTCACGGTGGCGCACGGTGAGGGCGGACGCACCACCGAGGCCGTCGCCGCCGCCACGGCCGGATATCCGATCCCGGTGCGCGCGTTCATCATCATCGCGGACGCACACACCAACGCGCTGGCCCTGGCCGGTCGGATCGCCGACGCCGAGGCGGTCGCGGCGCTGATGCGCGACCAGGCGATCAACTCCCGGGCTGCGCCGTTCGGTCAGGTAGCGGTCGCGGTCAGCGGTCAGGCCGCCCTGGCCGCCGGGGGCCTCGACCGGGCGTGCGCACTGCTCACCAAGGTGGTCGAGCGGGCGGCGACGCGGAATCCGGCCACCGGTTTCAACTACCGTTATCGGATTCTGCTGACGACGGCGCTGGCGATGCGGGGCCTGACCGAGCACGCCGCGGTCGCGCTCGAGTGCCTGGAACACGCCGTCCATCCGAGCTGGCGGTATCTGGACTACGCCCGCGCGATCGCCGGCGGATGGGTGGCCTGCTGCAAAGGCGCCACCAGCGACGCAATCGAGACGGTCCGCGCCGCCGCCGAAACAGCCTGCCGCCGGCAGCAATTCGCCGCGGAGGTGCTGTGCCTGCAGACTGCGACCCAGTTCGGTGACAGCTCGACCGCCCCGCGCCTGGCCGAACTCCGCTGCATCGTCGAGGGCCCCCGCGTCGAGCTCGCCAGCCTGTTCGCCGCCGCCCTGGGGCGTGCCGACGCCCCGCAATTGGAAACTCTCTCAGGGAGTTTCGAACAGATGGGCGACCTGGTCGCTGCCGTCGACGCGGCCGCCTATGCGGCCGTGTGCTTCCGCAAGCAGAGCCTGCGCGGATCCGCTCTGCGGTGTTCGGCACGCGCCGAGACCCTCGCCCGGACCGCCGGTGGAGCCTGCACACCCGCGCTCCGGCAGGCCGTCGAACGGCTGCCGCTGACCGATCGCGAACGCGAGATCGTCATGCTGCTCACCGAGCCGATGTCCAACCGTGACATCGCCGACCGGCTTCAGCTGTCGGTGCGCACCGTGGAGAGCCACATCTACAACGCCATGGCCAAGACCGGAACCACCAGCCGCGACGAGCTCGCCGGCCTGCTGGACCACGTCAAGCGTCAGCCGAGCTGACAGCTCGCCCCTCAGAAATCACGGGTAACGGGTGCGTCAAAGGTCAGTACGGCGCTACTGATGTCGAGTGCCACTGACGGGGACGACGATGACATACACGCAACTGATCGAGGGGAGTACGACGATGACGATCACCATGCCTGCAAGAGTTAAAGCGCTGGTGCACTGGAGAAGTCATCATCCGAGGCGCGTCCGCACCGACTGGGATCTGCACGGCCACCCGCACCACCTGAACTTCGTCGAAAGTGCGTTGCTGTCGCGCGAGATGGACCGACTGTAGACGCACGCGTGCGCCGCCCCGCCGATGGTCGTGTAACCGGCCGAGGTGGAGGCGGCACTGCGGGGAGCGGTCGTCAGGCACGTACGGCTGGTGATGCGGGCCGGCGCAGCGCGCCGCCCACCGCGGCGCTGAGCACTCCGAGGA
Source organism: Mycobacterium sp. 4D054 (assembly GCF_052245755.1). Lineage (NCBI taxonomy): Bacteria > Bacillati > Actinomycetota > Actinomycetes > Mycobacteriales > Mycobacteriaceae > Mycobacterium > Mycobacterium sp. 4D054. The sequence goes on along the minus strand of NZ_JBQQCF010000039.1, from coordinate 4,562 downwards.
TCACCAGCCCGCCGCCGGCGAGCAGGGTGTAGTTGAGCCACTGATGCAGGCTGTTCTCGGCGGCGGCCACCATCACCTCGGCCACGGTCCGGATGTTGCCGGTCGTCCGGTTCAGCGCGGCGTCCACGTACCTACCGCCGACCTCGATGGCCGCCCACCCTGCGGCGCCGACGAGAAGGGCCGAGACACCAAGCGCGGTAAGTGCTTTGCCGCGTGACCGGGCCGCGGCAAGGGTCAGCAGCGCGAACACGCCGGTGAGCACCGCGGCGCCGACGCTGGCCCACGGCCCCCAGGTCGCCAACCACCTCAGCTTGCCGGGCTGCAACTGCGGGGTGTCCACGGTGATGGGCACCGTGAGAGTGGGCGGTATCTGCAGGTCCAGGTTGCCGAGCGTGGCCGAGAACGACGGGTCGGACAGCATCGGCGCGACGTCGATGAGCCACTGGTCGGTGGAGTTGCCGCTGGGCACGGCCCCGGTGAACATCCACCGATGCGCGATGCGGTTGGCCTGCGCGAACTGTCCCGGGAAACCCGAGTTGCGCGTATAGGACTCCGCCACCTGCCGAACCAGCTCAGGATTGAGCGGATAACCGTTGGCGGCGCCCAGAGCGACGATCTGGGTGGTCAGCTCGGCGGCCATCGCGTCCTGCAGCCGCCGGTCTCCGGCAGCCGCCGCGGCCAGCGACGCGTAGCCGTCCTCGGACACGACGTGGGTCTGCACCCACACCGCGGGCACCGCCGCGACCAGCGCGACCGTCGTGAGCAGCCACAGCAGCAGCGCGGCGAGAAAGCGCACGGACGCGTCCTCCTGTCTCCTGCTGCGGGTCGCCGCCGTGGCGGCTCCGGGACGCGCGGGCTCAGTCGGAAAGGGCGCGCCCCACGATGAGCGGATCGGGCCTGCCCACCACGTCATGGTCCTTGTTGTCGTAGTCGAATCTACTCAGCACGTGCCGCATCGCGTTGATCCGGGCACGTTTCTTGTCGTTGCTCTTGACCACCGTCCACGGCGCGGTCTCGGTGTCCGTCCAGGCGAACATGTCCTCCTTGGCCGCGGTGTAGGCATCCCACTTGTCCAGCGACGCCAGGTCGGTGGGCGACAGCTTCCACTGCCGCACCGGGTCGACCTGACGGATCGTGAAACGGGTGCGCTGCTCGGACGCCGTCACGGAGAACCACAGTTTGGTCAGGCTGATGCCGTCGTTGACGAGCATCTGCTCGAAGAGCGGCACCTGCCTGATGAATTCGGCATGCTGCTTCGATGTGCAGAACCCCATCACCCGCTCCACACCGGCCCGGTTGTACCAGGACCGGTCGAACAGGACCATCTCACCGGCCGACGGCAGGTGCTGCACATAGCGCTGGAAGTACCACTGCGTACGTTCCTTCTCGGTGGGCTTCTCCAGCGCCACCACCCGGGCGCCGCGGGGGTTGAGGTGCTCCATGAACCGCTTGATGGTGCCGCCCTTGCCCGCTGCGTCACGTCCTTCGAACACGATGACGTGCCGGTGCCCGTGGGATTGACTCCACTTCTGCAGCTTCAACAGCTCGATCTGCAGCAGGCGCTTCTGTTCCTCGTACTCCGGCCGGCTCATCCGCTCGTCATACGGATAGTTCTCGCGCCAGGTGTCGACGACCTGCCCGCTCGGCTGCAGCAGCAGGACGGGGTCGTCGTCATCGTCGTCGACGACGGTGTAGCCGGACAGGTCCAGAGTCACCGGCGCAAGCTACCCACCACGACGGACCGGGAGGTGACGCGCCGGTGAACAGCCGGGATGAGCTACTTCGCCACCCGCCGCGGACGGATCAACGCGAGTTTGGTCATCAGCGTGTTCATCCGCTTCAGCGCGCGCGGGGAGTTGTTGTAGTAGTTGCCGCCCGCGCCGACGCGCGTGCGCGGGCTGACCACCGTCTCGATCCGGCAGTACTTGCGCAGACCTTCGGGCCCGCCGAAGCGGGCACCGATCCCCGAGGTCTTCCAGCCGCCCATCGGGGCGGTGGTGCACATCAGGTTGGAGATCACGTCATTGACGTTCACCCCGCCGCAATCCAGTTGCACCGCAATCGCTTCAGCACGCTCGACGTCCTTGGAGAACACCGCCGCCGACAAACCGTAGGGGCTGTCGTTGGCCAGCCGGACCGCCTCTTCGACCGAGGACACCTTCATGATCGGCAGCGTCGGCCCGAACGTCTCCTCGGTCATGCAGGCCATCGAGTGGTCGACGTCGACCAGCACGGTGGGTTCGTAGAAGCTGCCGGGCCCGGTTCCGCGTTTGCCGCCCGTCAGCGCGCGGGCGCCCTTGGCCAGCGCGTCCTGAACATGGCGGGCGGTGATCTCGACCTGGCTGTCGTCGATCAGCGCGCCGAAGGCGTGCCCGTCCCCCGCACCCATCTTCAGGTTCTGCACGTCGCGGACCACGGCGGCGACGAACTGGTCGTAGACCTGCTCGAGCACATACACCCGCTCAACCGACACGCAGGTCTGCCCGGCGTTGAACATCGCACCCCACACCGCGGCGTGGGCGGCCAGGTCGACGTCGGCGTCTTCGAGCACGATCATCGGGTCTTTGCCGCCGAGTTCGAGGCTGACCGGGGTGAGCCGGCGCGCGGCCCGCTCCATGACCTTCGCACCGGTCGCGCTGGATCCGGTGAACTGGATGTAGTCGGAGTTGTCGATGACGGCCTCGGACACCTCGCGCGCGCCCTGGGCCAGCGCCAGCACGTCGGGGCCGCCGGAGTCCAGCCAGCCGCGCAGCAGCAGTTCGGCGGTCAGCGGGGTCCGCTCGGACGGTTTGAGCAGCACCGCGCAGCCCGCGGCGAGCGCGCCGATCGCATCCATCAACGCGTTGGCGACCGGGTAGTTCCACGGCGCGATGATGCCGACGACCGGGCGGGGCCGGTAGTGCACGGTGATCTTCTTGATCGACAGGAACGGCAGCGACGCCGGGCGGGACTCCGGCGCCAGCGCCTTGGCCATGGTCCGGACGTAGTACGACGTGATCATGATGATCAGCGGGACTTCCTGTGCCGCGTCCCCGGCCGACTTGCCGGTTTCGGCGATCAAGAGCCGCTCGATCTCGTCCCGGTGCTCGCCCAGCCACACCGCGTAGCGGGCCAGCACCTTCGCGCGTCCCTTGGCGCCGCGCGCCTCCCACTCCCGCTGAGCGGTGCGCAGGCCGGCCGCCACTCGGGTCACGTCGGCGGGATCAGTCCAGCGCACCTCTCCGGCGATCGCGCCGGTAGCAGGGTTCCTGATCGTTGCGGTGCCGGTGAAATCGGTGGAGGTGCCGGCGTCAGACGTCGCTGTCATTCCTCCATGCTAACGACCGGTGTGATCCAGCCCGCATTCGGGTTTGACGCCTGTCAAGTCTCGCGGCGGGCACGGCCAGGCACGCCAGCGCGCTGCCCAGCAACAGAGCGCCGACCGCATCGGTGAAGTAGTGATAGGCGACGGCCTGCCCGATCACCGCGAGCGCCAGGAATGCCGCGGCGCCCACCACAGCCCACACCGTCACGCCCACAAGAAGAACCGTCATCGCCACCACCACGACCGTCACCGTCGTGTGCCCGCTCGGATAGCACAACCCGCCTTCCTTCACTCGCCCGAACAGGGTCTTGCCCAGTCGGGCGGCCAGCACGCCGGCAAGCGGCGTCACCGCGGCGATCACGGCGAGCCGCCGTCGCCGCTGGATGAGCGCCGCCACGATGACGACCGCCGACACCGCCATGAGCAGTCGGCCGTCGCTGGCCAGCAACAGGTATCTGAGTTCCGGGTGCCGACGGCCGAGTTCCTGAAACCAGTCGTCGACCGGTGTCGAACCCTTGCCGACCGCCAGGCCGAGCACGATCAGCCCGGCCAGACCGATCGCCGGCCACCACCTGATCAGCGGCCTCAGCGCACCAGACCCCGGATGTAGGCCGCCTGGCCGAGGTGCTGCGCGGCGTCGTCGATGATGCTGACCAACCGCGCGCTCGCCGTCACCGGTGGGGTCCACCGGCGGTCGACGATGCGGGCGAGTTCGTCGGCCGTCACCGACGCGACGTATTCCAGCGAAAGCTTGTGCACCGCATGGTAGTAGCCGGCGAGGAGTTTCGCCGGTGCGCGCACCTTGGCCACCTCGTCGGGGGTGTGCCCGTAGCCGTGCGCGTCGCGGGGCAGATCGAGGGCGAACTTGTCCACCCAGCCCTCGCGGAACCACACCTGTTCCACGCCGGCAAGATCGCACAGCTGGGCGTCCTGGATTCGGGCGCTGTGCCAGATCAGCCACGCGATGGTGTTGGCGTCCGGCGCCGGCCGGTAATAGGCCACCTCGTCGGTCAGCCCGTCGGTGAGGTCGTCGACGTGCTCGATGAGGCGGGTGAACGAGTCGCGAAGCAGTTCCCTGGCGGCATCTATTTCGGCCATGCCCGCCAAGCTACGCCCCGTGGAAGACCGCCTCTAGTGTCCTGAGTCATTAATTGCGATCTAGTTGTTAGACTGGGTTGTGCCGACACCTCATGCCGCGAAGATTGTCTTGACCACTGACGAGCGGGCCGAGTTGGAGGGGTGGGCGCGGCGACGATCC
>NZ_JBQQCF010000038.1:0-52490 GCF_052245755.1 Mycobacterium sp. 4D054 | reverse complement strand
TCCTACCGCCAACGCACCCGACCCGGTCAGCTTGACCCAGAGGGACCCGACGAGCATCCTCGATAACGCGCCACGGTGGTCCCATCCCCCTGGCAATCAGGTGGTCCCATCACCCTGGCAAGCGACACTTGTTTGATCCGTCCACGATTCAGAACGGCACGGCCTTCCAGTTGTTCGGCCTGCCTGTGATCGTCACGGACAACATCCCTGCCGTGTCGACTAAGAATCGTGTGGCTCTGGTGGACTTCAGCAAGGTTGCGGTTGCTCGTGATGTTGACGCCGAGGTGAAGATCCTTGATCAGACGTGGGGTGACTATGACTCCATCGGTATTCGTGTCGTCACCCGGTATGACGTGGGCCTGTTGCAGCCCGAAGCTGTCACGCTGCTGACCGAGGCTTGAGCATGGCTGCCCCAACCGTTTCTGAGTTGGGTGCGTTCCTCGGGAGGGCCGTCACATCGGAGCAGGGTGCGGCGGCCCTCCAGGTGGCCACAGCCCAGGTCAAAGCTTATGTTCGCGGCGGCCCGAGTTGGGAGCCTAACGACGAACTCTCAGCGGTCATCATGTGCTTAGCGGCGCGGTATCTCACCCACCCGCGACAGATCTCGATGGACGAAACCGAAGGCCCCGCTAGCATGAGCTACAGGTCAAGTCCCGGCTCGTTCACCGTGTCCGAGCTGTACACCCTGAACCGCTACCGAATACGGGCACTATGAACGGGAAGGTGTTCAGAGCCCCCAAGCGTGACCGTTACGGCGACCCCATTGACGACGACGGCAACCCGGTGGACATGCTGGAGCTTGGCATGGCGTACGTGGGGACCATTGAGCGGGTCATTATGGGTGGCAGTGCCTGGACTCCCCGAGGCGGCAGAGGTGAAGTCGCCTCTACAGAGGGCATGATCGGCTGTCCCCGCGACGGCATCAAACTCCAACACGGCGACCGCGTCGAAATAGACAATGTCCGGTATTCCATTGTGGGACAGAGGCAGTGGGACTATCCGCACTCGCTGACCGGATCAAACTTCGGCTATTACTGGATCAAGACTCAAGCTACGACGAACTAACGGAGATCACTATGGCACCAAAGATTCCGATCATCATCAGGCACCCGAAGGGCGCGAGACGAATCCCGAAGCCGACACTTCAGGAACTCCTTCGCAGAGCAAATCGCGGGGCGTTCGACCCAAAGGCCGGCAGAAACAGGCGAGGGCGCTAGAGCAACTGCCGTCGAGCCTTACCTACTCGGCGGCGGGGTAGGGATTGGTCTCCCTGCCAAACCGGCGCGCACCCGGTTTCTCCTCGGTGTCGCTGCGCCTTGGGGGTGTCGTTCTTGAGGATGTGGCGGCGCCCCCTCCAAACTTCTCCGCATGGGCTACCGGGATGGTCCAGGAGCAGACGAGAGACCCCCCTTGCATGTGGGTTCCAGTGGCAAGGGGGGTCTCTTCATGTCTTCATACTGCGAGCGTGTTGCACACCTCGGCGAACCTTTGCTCGAACCAAGACCGGGACTTACCGATCCTCGCCGCCAGTAATGCACAGTTCTCGGTGGGGTGGTGCTCGATCTGCTCGCACACCTGCGACCAGTGCTCGTAGCGGGGATGCTCTCGCCACGCTCCCGATAGCAGGGCTGCGCGGCATTTCCTGGCCTTGGCGTGACGTTGGTCGTAGCGGTCGATATGTCCGGGGTCGAGAAGGCCTCTGCGGGATCTCCCGTCCTTCTCGGTGGCCCCACCCCACACACCCTCCGGTTCCCCATGTCGGAGATCTGAGCACGTCGCCTGGATACGGCACATTCCGCAGAGCTTCTGCATCTTCTCGATTGAGGCTTCGTCTTCGGCCCACACCAGATCGGGCACAGCCTGACACGGCGCTACGAGCCCCCACGCGGTCCCGTCCTGACCGGCGAGACGCAGATCCTCTACGGCGTTGAACATGTTTCCCTCCCGCTGTACGTACCTGTTGACGGTGAAAGTACTCGGTTGTCAACACGTGCGCAAGAGGTGAAATCTGTTGCGCTGCAGCTAATCCTAGGTGTTGCAACACCTATCCAGGCATCGCGGTGCCTATAGAAAATGACCTAAGACTGAGCCAATTTAGACAAGGCATCAGCAATCACGGCGTCACGCTCGGCGGCGGCAATCTGATAACGCATCGCCATGGCCGGGGTTGTGTGTCCAATCCGCTTCATGAGTTCTTTAGTCGTCGCCCCCGCCTGCGCCGCCAACGTCGCTCCCACATGCCGCAGATCATGGACCCTCATATCTGGCTTCCCGACAGAGGCGAAGCCAGCCTTCACCGACTTCGTGAATGCGGTCGTAGACAACCGTTTGCCGCGAGTAGTGGTGAACACGAACGCCTCGGGGCCGGCGCCCGTGTGTGTCTTCATGTGCGCCCGCAGCAAGTCAGCGACATGCGGAGGAACCGTCACGTCTCGGATGCCCGCGTCAGTTTTCGGAGGACCGACCACTAACTGATTATCGACACGGGTCGCGGCACGGCGAATCTTCAAGATCATTCGTCCGTCAACGTCTGCCACATCCTTGCGGCGAAGTTCGATCAGCTCCCCAAAGCGCAGGCCGCACCATGCAGCCAGCGGGACCGCCGCCCGGTATTGCGCTGGCGCAGACTCGGCAACCTTGGTCAACTCGGCGGGAGCCAACGCCTGGACCTCCCGCGCCTTCGGAGGCTTTCCCGCCGTCTTGATCTGGCAGGGATTCTCGGTCACCACCTTGTCCTCACGGGCCGTGTTGAAGATGGCCTTGAGGAGCTGATAGGCGTGGGTGTTGCGCGTCGGCGTGCCCTTCCCCAGCCCGACCCACCATGCCCGCACATCGGCCGGCGTCACCGCTCGCACAATCTCGTCACCTAAACCGGGCAGGATTCGGCTGTTCAAGAGATCCCGGTACAGAGCGCGGGTCTTCGGGGTGAGGTCGCGGTGCTCCATCCAGCGGTTGGCGTACTCCCGCAGGGTGGTGCCCGCATCAGCCTTCGCCACTTCCCGGCTTTCCGGTGGGGTCCACTCCCCTAGCTCGATCAGCCTTCGCTCGGAGGCCAGCCACGCCTCGGCGTCCATCCTGCTGTCATAGGTGTGCGTGGCGTAGTACCTATGGCCATCGTCGTAGACGTAGGACGCCTGAACGCGCCCGTTACGCATGGTCCGTAGAGTGCCCCACGAGCGCCGTCTGGCTGTCTTCTGTGCCGCCATATCTGCAACCTTATCGCAACGCTTCTAAGTCATCCCATGTCTGTGAGCTGCGGTTTCTGTCCGATCTAAGGTTGCAGGGTGGTCTACAGTAAATGCCCTCTGAACAGTCAATACTAGGCATTTCTACTTACAGGTTGTGATCCTGGCTGTCGCGGGTTCGAGTCCCGTCAGCCACCCCGCAGGTGGAAGCGCCGTCTACTCCGGTAGGCGGCGCTTCTGCTTTTGCGTCGACGAATCCAGGAGGCGGTCCCCGAACGCATCGACGCCGCCCTGAGATCCTCAGAGCGGCGTCGACGAGAAGTTTCCGGGGGTCAGACGTTGGCGTTGCCGGCCTTCCACTGCTCCCACGGGATGTTCCAGTCGCCCAGCCCGTCGGTGCCCGGCAGGGTCGTGCCGACGGTGTTGACGATCTCGACCACGTCACCCCGCTTGGAGTTGTCATGGAACCACCGCCCATTACTGGTGCTCACGTTGATGCAGCCGTGGCTCACGTTGCTGCTGCCCTGGCTGCCCACCGACCACGGCGCGGCATGCACGTAAATGCCGCTGTAGGAGATCTGGGTGGCCCAGTCGACCTCGGTGCGGTAGCCGTTGGCCGAGTTGACGGGCACGCCGTAGGTGGACGAGTCCATCACCATGTGCGAGCGCCGGTCCCCGACGATGTACACCCCGTTGTTGGTCGGGGTGCTGTTCTTGCCCATCGACACCGGCATGGTCTTGACCACTTCGCCGTTACGCCGGACGGTCAACGTCTTCGTGTTGTCGTCGACGGTGGTGATGACCTCGTCGCCGATCTTGAAACTGGTCTGGACGTTGTCCTGCCCGAACAGCCCGTCGCCCAAGTCCACGCCGTAGGTGTTGACCTCCACCTTGACGGTCGTCCCCGGCTTCCAGTACTTGGCCGGACGCCAGCGCACCTCGCGGTTGTTGAGCCAGTAGAACGCGCCCTCGACGGGCGGGTCGGTCTTGACGGTGATCGCGCGCTGCGCCGCGAGCCGGTTCGGGATGTTCTCGTCGAACCGGATGGCCACCGGCTGCCCGACACCGACGACCTCACCGTCGCTGGGCACGACGTAGGGCATCGTCAGGTTCTCCGGTGAATGCGTCTCGAAAGTCATCTCCCGGCTGGTGACGCCGCCCAGACCGAGGGATTGCGCGCGGATCGTGTAGCTCTTGTTGTAGCCGAGCGGCTCCGCGGTCTCCCACGTCAGCCCGTCCTCGGACAACTGCCCCTCGACGGTCTTGCCGTTCTCGTTGACCATCGTCACCGAACCGAGCACACCGTCCTCGGCGGTGACCGTCACCGGGGATTCGACGCTGACGCCGACAGCACCGTCCTGAACCGAGGCCGTCAGCTTTGGGATCAGAAGATCGCCGAAGGGCGTGCCCTTGTCAGTGATGACCTGCGCCTGCGGCGCTTCGGCGTCTCCGCCGCAGCCGCTGAGGCCGAGCACGATCGCCGGAATCAGCACAGCAGCCGTCAGCCATGACCGTTGCCGCCGCGCCCGGGTCGCCGTGTTGACCTGCCACATAAGCCGCTCCACCTCGCCTACAGGGATTTGCCCGCAAATTGTCGTCGACAATTCTACGGTCACTTCCGACATGAGGGCCCGACCGCGATGTCACGCCTTGAACCGCGGACGAACTGGGGATTTCCTTCCAGCGCCACGGGCCTGTTATTGTCTCACACGCGCGCCGTTAGCTCAGTTGGTAGAGCAGCTGACTCTTAATCAGCGGGTCCGGGGTTCGAAACCCTGACGGCGCACCACGACAGAAGCCCCGCCTCGGCGGGGCTTCTGTGATTTTTGGCTTGCGGGACGGCCCGGCCCGGCGTTACGGGCGGCAGAGGGGGCGGCTGGGCCGCTCCCTATCCGTCACCGTTTCGTCAGCGCCGCGGACCAGCGCCGGGCTGGCCCAGCAACGGGTTGACCTGGCCGGGCTGGCCCGTGTGCTCCCGCTGATGCTGCGCGATCGCCTGCACCAGTGGGTTGTCCTTCATCAGCTGACGGCGGTCCTCCTCCGAGAGCTCGTAGAACGTCCACATCCCCCAGGCCGCCGGCCGCACGTACAGGGTCACCTTCTGCCGCTTGCGGGTGTTCTGCGGCAGCATCGCCGGGATCGCCACCACCCGATCCAGTGTCACGGCGCTGGCCAGCTCCTGGGCGAGCTTGTCCACATCGGCGCTGTCCTGCAGCTCGTAGACCGATGTTTGATGGCTCGGCTGGTCCGGGCCTTGCAGGGCCAGAAACCACGACATACCGCGTCTCCTTCGCTCGTCCTGAAGATCAGCGTCAGCGTAGAGGACGGCGCGGCACAGGACGCCGCCCACGCCCCCCAGCGAATCACCGACGAACCGGTTTTACGATCACGATAGTTTCGGCGAGTTCTGCACACTTCAGCCCCTTATGTGCTAGTTGTGGCACATCGGTGATATCCGCTTGGTCGCCGGAATAGATCTGCCGGTAACGGCTTCATGGGCGCCGAGAGAATTACACGGCCTGTGTGCTGGGCAAAGAGTGGACAGGATGTTAGGGTTCCAGTTAGCTGGCGCGGCAGAGGGAGTCGCCGGGCCGAGGCGGGGAATCAGAATCGAGGAATTTGCTGATGTCAGGGCCAGTCGAACCGGTCAGCGCCGGGGTTGACGGCGAGGACGCACCCCGGGGCGCTGCGGCGCAACGACCGGTAACCGTGCACAGCTGCACCAGGATCGGCCGGGTGGCCAATCCTCCCGGCTTTTCCTTCTCCGATTGGTTCCGGACCGGCCGTAGTCGCTGACCGGGTCCCGGCTATCTGCTGCGTCGGACCGCGACGATGACGATCACGATGCCGATTCCGGCCAGCGACGCGATCACCTTCGGCTGCTTGACGAAGCGAATGACACCGGCCTTCATGTCGTCGGCCAGACGGCGGGGGTTGGCCCGCACGGCGAGCGAGTCGACGGTGATCGCCAACTGCTCGCGCGCCTGATCGATCTCAGCCTTGATGGTGTCCGGATCCCGGTCCGCCACTTCTGCCTCCATTGCCACAGCGCCGGCCGTATTCCGACGATCAGTTTCTGCCGAACTACCCTAGTTGAGCCAGGGCGCATGTGAGTGCCCCGGTCGACTGAACGACCACCACACCCGCTCGGGCCGTCTGAAGGGACATCCAGCCATGCCGCAAACTCCCCGACTCGAGGTCGGCGACACAGCGCCCGCGTTCAGCCTTCCCGACGCCGACGGCAACACCGTCGCGCTTTCCGACTACAAGGGCCGCAAGGTCATCGTCTACTTCTACCCGGCCGCCTCGACACCGGGGTGCACCAAGGAGGCGTGCGACTTCCGGGACAACCTCGCCGATCTCAGCGAAGCCGGCCTCGACGTCGTCGGGATCTCCCCCGATAAACCCGCGAAGCTCGCCAAGTTCCGCGACACGGAAGGACTCACGTTCCCGCTGCTGTCAGATCCTGACCGCACAGTGCTGGAGGCCTGGGGCGCCTACGGCGAGAAGAAGATGTACGGCAAGACCGTGCAGGGCGTGATCCGTTCGACGTTCGTCGTCGACGAGGACGGCAAGATCGCGGTGGCGCAGTACAACATCCGCGCGACCGGGCACGTGGCGAAGCTCCGGCGCGACCTGTCCGTCTGACTCAAGATCGACCGGCGTGGGCGCTGCCGCGGGTGAGTGTTGCGGCCGGTCCTGACCGCGGCGTTCTTCCCGGCGGGGACGCCGATTCACCCGAGGCGGCCGATTACGGGGCCAGCCCGGCCAGCAGGAGCGCCTCGGCCGTCGCCGCCCGTTCCAGCACCCCGAGATGCAGGCTCTCGTTGATGCTGTGCGCCTGGGTGTCCGGGTCCTCGACACCGGTGACCAGGATCTTGGCGTCGGGGAAGGCCGCGGCGAACTCGGCGATGAACGGGATGGACCCGCCGACACCGGTGTCGACCGCGTCGTGACCCCAGGCCTCGCGGAACGCGGTACGCGCCGCGTCGTAGACCGGGCCGCTCGCCTCGATCGCATAGGGCTCGCCGAGATCACCGGGCGTCACCGTCACCTGCGCGCCCCACGGGGCGTGGCGCTGCAGGTGCCGGGTCAGCGCGGCGAGGTGCTCGGCGGCGTCCCCGCCGGGTGCGACGCGCATGCTCACCTTCGCCCGCGCCCGCGGTACCAGTGTGTTCGACGCCTGCGCGATCGGTGTGGTGTCGATACCGATGACGGTGATCGCCGGTTTTACCCAAAGCCGTTGCGCCACGGAGCCCGAACCGATTTCGTGCACGCCGTCGAGCAGGCCGGTGTCGGCGCGCACGCGCTCCGGCGAGTAGTCGGGGAAATCCTCATCGGCTGTTACTGCCTCGTGCAGGCCTTCGACCGCGACGTTGCCGTCGTCGTCGTGCAGGCTGGCCAACAAGCGCACCAGCACCGACAGCGCGTCAGGGACCACACCGCCCCACATACCCGAGTGCAGGCCGTGGTCGAGGGTGGCGACCTCCACCACGCAGTCGGCCAATCCGCGCAGCGACACCGTCAGCGACGGGATCTCAGTGCTCCAGTTGTCCGAGTCGGCGATGATGATCACGTCGGCGGCCAGCTCGTCGCGGTGCGCCGCGAGCACGCGCCCCAACGACGGCGAGCCGGACTCCTCCTCCCCCTCGACGAACACGGTCACCCCGACCGGCGGGTTGCCTCCGTGCGCCCGGAAGGCTGCCAGATGCGTTGCTATTCCGGCTTTGTCGTCGGCAGTGCCGCGTCCGTAGAGCCGGCCCCGGCGTTCGGTCGGCTCGAACGGCGGCGTGTGCCATTCGGACACATCGCCTTCGGGCTGGACGTCGTGATGGGCGTACAGCAGCACCGTCGGGGCCCCAACGGGTGCCGGGTGCCGGGCGATCACCGCAGGCGCGCCGCCCTCAGCCACGATCCGGACATCACCGAACCCGGCTTCGGACAACAGTTTCGACACCGCTTCGGCCGAGCGATGCACCTCGGGACGCCGCGCCGGATCGGCCCACACCGACGGGATGCGCACCAGATCTTCCAGATCGGCACGCACAGAGGGCAGGACGTCGCGGACGCGCTGGACGAGATCGCTCATGGCGTCGAGGTTAGCCGTTCCCGTGTTTACGGCGTCTCGGCGTCGTGACGCTCTTCCTGCAGACGGTCCTTGCTGCGCAGCAGCCGCAGCAGCGTGACCAGCAGCAGCCCGCCGACGACATTGCCGACGACCGTGTAGCCGAACCACCCGAGCCAGTCGAGATAACCGAACGGCGCGCGACCGGTGGCGAGCGCCCCGAAGATCAACAGCGAGTCCAGGATCGAGTGGAACAGCTGCGTGCCCGCCAGCAGGAAGGCGCCGGCGACCGCGGCGGCGATCTTGCCGACCATCGCGTCGGTGCCGTGCTGCATGCGCGTCATGAGCGTGATGACCATGCCGCCGAGCAGCGCCAGCGCGACGGTCTCCGCGGACAGCGGCGCGGTCGCGTAGTGTCCGGCCGACTCGATGGTCTGCTCGTGCAGGCGCGGCAGCGCCGTCATGATCAGCCACATCAGCACCCAGCCTCCGACCAGATTCGCGACCAGCGTGCCGCTCCACAGCTTGATCAGCTGCGCGACGCTGGCACGCTTGGCCGCGACGGTGGTGACAGGTATCAGAAACCCTTCGGTGAACAGCTCGCTGCGGCCGAGCAGCAGCGCGAGGAAGCCGACGGAGAACGCCAGTGCCGCCAGCAGCGGCTGGTGAGTGGCATTCAGCACGGCAAGGTAGGCCAACACCCCGACCGCGATGTCGGTGCCGCCGAAGAAGCCGGTGACCAGCACCTCACGCCAGCTGCGGTGGAGCCGCTGAGTGCCTTCGTCGACCATCCTGCGGAACGCGTATTCGAGTTCGTCCTCGATGGGGCTGTCGGAATCCCCGAGTTCGCGCTGGCTTGTGTCGGACACGTCGACCTCCCGGTGCGGCTAGGTGATCCGCCCGGATACCCGAAAGCCCGCACGCCAACCCACGAGGGCTTGACACCGACCCTCGCCGGTGAGGCCGGCGCTTCTCAGCGCTCCTCGAGGACGGCGACCGCCGCGGCCGTGTCCTTCTCGTGGGTGAGCGACAGGTGGATCGTCACCTCTTTGAGGTGTTCGGCCACCGCGCCGGACAGCCGCACCCGGGGCCGGCCCCACATGTCGGTGATGACCTCGATGTCGCGGTGAATCGCCTCAGGCAGCACCGGCCGCTTCGAGAACCGCGACCCGGACCAGGCCTTGATCACCGCCTCTTTGGCCGCCCACCTCGCGGCGAGGTGGCGCGCCGCCGACGAACTCTTGTCGGCGGCGTCGCGCCGCTCGCCCGGGGTGAACGTCTCGGCGAACACCGTCCCGGGCCGATCCACCTGTTCGGCGAACTCCGGAATCGAAACGAGGTCGATACCTATCCCGACGATGCCCACGGGCTGCAACCTATCTCACGGTTCAACGCCGATACACGCCGTCCTCGCCGAGCCGCGACGCCGCGTCCAGCAGCATTGCGGCTTCCTGGGTCTTCTCCGGCAGATCACCGTCGAAGCGCCGGTCCGCCGGCCGTTCGAACATCGGACGGCCGCCCGCGATCGCCGAGGCCAGCCTGCGCTGTCCGGCCAGCAGCCGCTCCTGGGCGCGGGCACTGTAGTCCGCCCGCTGCTCGGGATCCAGCGTCGCCAGGAAGGCCTGCGGGTGCACCAGCGCGATCAGACCCGACACATGACCGAAGCCCAGGCTGGTGACCAGACCCGCTTTCAGCGGGTACTTCTCACCCAGCCGCAGGGTCTCCCGCGGCCACACGAAGTGCGCCGAGGTGGCCAGCTCGTCGTCGACACAGTCCAGGCTGCGGTTGGGCGGGATGACGCCGTCGCGCAGGACCTGGCACAGGCCCATCATCTGGAAGACCGCCGCGCCGCCCTTGGCGTGCCCGGTCAGGCTCTTCTGGCTGATGATGAACAGCGGCGCGCCCTCGGACCGCCCCAGCGAGTCCGCGAGCCGCTCGTGCAGCTCGGTCTCGTTGGGATCGTTGGCCAGCGTCGAGGTGTCGTGCTTGGAGATCACCGCGATGTCGTCGGCACCCACCCCCAGCTTGGCCAGCGAGCGTGCGAGCACCGAGTCCTTTCCGCCGCGCCCGGCGCCCAGCGCGCCGAGCCCGGGGGCAGGGATGGAGGTGTGCACACCATCGGCGAAGGACTGCGCGTAGCCGACCACCGCCAGCACCGGCAGACCCATCTTCAGCGCCAGGTCGCCGCGGGCCAGCAGCACCGTGCCGCCACCCTCGGCCTCCAGGAAGCCGAGCCTGCGCCGGTCGTTGGCCCGGGAGAACTTCGAATCGCTGATTCCCTTGGCCCGCATCACTTCGGTGTCGGCGGTGGCCGCCATGTCACCGAAGCCGATGATCGCCTCCAGCGTCAGGTCGTCGAAGCCGCCCGCCACCACGAGCTCGGCCTTGCCGAGGCGGATCTTGTCCACACCCTCCTCGACCGACACCGCGGCCGTGGCACAGGCGCCGACCGGGTGCACCATCGCGCCGTAACCGCCAACGTAGGACTGCATCACGTGTGCGGCAACGACGTTCGGCAGGACCTCCTGCAGGATGTCGTTCGGCTTGCTCCGGCCCAGCAGGTTGCCGTGATACATGGTCTGCATCGAGGTCATACCACCCATGCCGGTGCCCTGTGTGGAGGCCACCAGGCTCGGGTGCACCCAGCGCATCAGCTCTGCCGGCGTGAAGCCCGAGGACAGGAACGCATCGACGGTCGCGACGATGTTCCACAGCGCCACCCGGTCGATCGACGTGGCCATGTCCGGGCTGATGCCCCACACGGTCGGGTCGAAACCGGTCGGGATCTGCGCGCCCACCGTCCGCGACAGCTTCGTCTTGCGGGGCACGCGAATTTCGGTGCCCGCCTTGCGGATCACCTCCCAGTCGCCGGAATCCGGGATCGGACGGGCCACCGTGTGCTCGGGATCGAACTGCACGAAGGCGCGCGCATCGGCCTCGCTGGACACCACGAACCGGAAGTCCTTGTCCAGGAAGACACTGACCAGCAGCGGGGACGCGTGATCGGGATCGATCGCGCCGTCGTCGACGAATTCGCGGATGCCGCAGCGGCTCACGACCTCGTCGTGATAGCGCTCCACCAACTCGGACTCGTCGACCAGCTCGCCGGATTCGGTGTCGTACCAACCGGGCTTGGGATCGTCCTCCCACTTGATCAGGCCGGTGGTCCACGCCAGCTCCAGCACGCCGGCCGCCGACAGCTCGTTGTCGGCCTCCATCTCGTAACGCGTGCGCGACGATCCGTACGGGCCCAGCTCGGCGCCGCCGACGATGACGACCAGGTCGGCCGGGTCGACATCGAGATCGGCCCACTCCGGCGCCGGCGCCGGGGTGACCGGGCGAGGCGGGGACGGCAGCGCGGCGATCAGATGATCGGCGGCCGCGTCCTCGTCGGCCTCGTCGGCCGGGGCCGACGTCGCCTCGTCACGCGCCTTGGTTGCCAGCGCCGACAGATCGAGCTCGACCTCGGCCAGGCCCCCGGTCAGGTCCGCCTGCACGGGCTCCCGGGCGGCGGCCACCTTGGTCTCCACGTCGCACAGGTCGAGCAGCATGCTCGCCATCTGCTCGGTCGAGTAGGTGGTGACGCCCGCTTCCTCGACCGCGTCGACGATGACGTCGTTGTGCCCCATCAGGCCGGTGCCTCGGGTCCAGCCGATCAGCGCATGCGCCAGGCTGACGCGCTGCGCCCACGACGTCTCGGCCTTCCACCGGGACACGACCGCGTCCAGCGCCGCCTTCGACTCACCGTACGCACCGTCGCCGCCGAACATCCCTCGGTTCGGAGACCCCGGCAGCACCACGTGCAGCCGGGCCGCGATGTCGCGGTCGGAGCTGATCTGCGACAGGCCGCCGATGAGCCGCTGCACGGCCCACAACAGCACCTTCATCTCCATCTCGGCGCGCGCGCCCGCCTCCGACAGATCGCCACCGACCCGCGGCGCGGCAAACGGGAACAGCAATGTCGGGGTCAGCGCATCCTTGATGTGGATGGACTTGGGCCCGAGGCTCTCGGTCTGCTCGGTGCCCACCCACTCGACCAGCGCGTCGATGTCGCTGTAGGAGGCCATGTTCGCCGGCAGCACCCACAGCTTGGCTCCGAAGCGCGCGTTGTCGCGGTAGAGCTGCCGGTAGAAAGCCAGCCGGGAGTCGTCGAGCCGCGACGTTGTGGCCACCACCGTGGCGCCTCCGTCGAGCAGCTGCGCGACCACCGATGCGGCGATCGAACCCTTCGACGCGCCCGTCACCACGGCGACCTCGTCGTGGTAGCGGCCCTTGCCCGGGTTCTCCGCACCGGCGGCGGCGCGGGCGTACAGCGACGCATGCACGTTGCGGCCCGCGGCCAGTGCCTTGCCCTGCCAATAGGTGGCCTGGGTGCCGACCACGTGGCCCGCGCCCTCGAAGCGCTCCGAAAGACGTGCCCAGTCGGTGTCGATGTCCCCTTCGTCCATCAACCAGATGCGGACCAGGTCCTCACGGGCGCTGGCCCACCGGTCGTCGAGCAGCACCGCCTTGCGGCCGTCGAAGACGGGCGCCACCAGGCGGGGCCAATCCGAACCGAGTTCGGCGGTCACCAGGTCGATCAGCTCGGCGTCAGCCGAAGCCTCGGGCGTCACGAACGGTGCGCCCAGGCCCAACTGGTCGAGGATGGTGCGGGCCGCCGAGGCGAGCACGCCGTCCGGTCCGGTGACCTTCTCGGCGAACTCACCGAGCGCGGCGGAATCCACCACCCCGCCGGCGGCACCGGCAGCGGAGGGCAACGACACCGGCACACCGCGGCGGGCGCCGACAGCGGCCACCGCAGCGTCGATCGCCTTGTCCACCGCGGCGGCGTCGGCCAGCGCACCGTCGTGCAGACCACCCAGTGCTCCCCCGCGGACACTGGAGCCTTCCCGGGTGCCGAGGGCGAGCTCGACTGTCACGTGCTTGACCCAGCCGTCACCGAGCTCCCAGGTCTTCTTGACCCGCTCGCCGATGTAGGCCGGCCGCTTGCCCGACGGCCCGAAGACCGTGCGCAGCTGATCGTTGATCGCGTCCGACAGCACCGGACCGAACGGCTTGTAGGTACGGGCCAGCTTGGTGACCTGCCCCTTCAGTCCGGCCAGGTCCGCCTCGGCGGCGCCGTCGATGGCGCCCAGATTCAGCTCCGACCCGAGGTCGACCAGCATCTGGTTACGCCGCGAGGACGCACCGTCGGTGATCGACTCGATCGAGTCCAGCGGTTCGATCTGGTCGATGCGGATCTTGGCCGACAGCGCGATCAGCGCCGTGGTGGCGTCGGCGGCGTCGAAGGCGATGTCGTCGGGGCGCGGTCCACCGGCCGGAGCCGCGGCCGGCGCCGGTGCGACGGGCGCTGCCGCGACCGAAACCGCTTCTGCCGGTGCGGTTTCCGCTGCCGGGGCGGTCTCCGCAGCATCGTCTTCGAGGTCCGGTTCCGGGTCGGTGTCGGTCGCGAACAGCACCGCGGCGTCCCGCTCGGCGTTGAGCACCTCGGTGGTGTTGTGCGAGTACTCCGGCAACTTCAACGTGTTGGCGGCCAGGCCGGCGACCGTCGGCGCGTTCTTCACGCCGATCTCGACGAACCGTTCCACGCCGAGACCACCGGCGGCCTCCTCGATGAACAGCAGGTCCTGGGTCTCGATCCAGCGCACCGGGCTGGCGAACTGCCAGGCCAGCAGTTCGATCACAAGCTTGCGGCACAGCTCGTGCGACCGCTCGTTACGCCACGTGTCGTAGTCGGCGAGGATCTCGTCGAGCGGCTCCGCGGGCACCAGATCGCGGATCTCCTGGACGAAGTCACGATCCAGCGTGAAGGGCCGCGGCACCAGGTTCGGGATGTAGCGCCCGATGAGCAGCTCCGGATCGGCGTCCGTGGGCATGACACGTTCGAGCGCCCGGCGGAAGTCGGCGACACCGACCCGCAGCACGCTTGAGTGGAACGGCACGTCGATGCCCGGCACCAGGATGAAAGACCGCTTGCCGCCGGAGATCTCGCGGCGCCGCTCGACCTCTTCTTCGAGGGCTTCCAGACCGGCGACGGTGCCGGCGATCGCGTACTGCGAACCGCGCAGGTTGAAGTTCACGATCTCCAGGAATTCACCGGTGCGCTCGGAGATCTCGGCGACGAATCCCTTGACGTCGGCGTCGTCCAGGTCGATCTGCGACGGGCGGATGGCCGCCAGCCGGTAGTTGGACCGGCCCTGGGCGTCACGCGGCACGATGTCGTGCATCTTGGAGCCGCGGTGGAACACGACCTCCAGCAGCGCTTCGAGTTCGTAGACACCGGACACGCAAGCCAGCGCGGTGTACTCGCCGACGGAGTGACCACAGGCGATCGCACCCTCGACGAACGCACCCTGCTCGCGCATCTCCGCGACCTGGGCGGCGGCCACCGTGGCCATCGCGACCTGGGTGAACTGCGTCAGGTACAGCACACCCTCGGGGTGGTGGTAGTGCACACCGGAGGCGATCAGGCTGGTCGGGTTGTCCCGCACCACGTGCAGCACCGAAAAGCCCAGGGTGTCGCGGGTGAACTTGTCCGCGGTGTCCCAGACCTTGCGCGCGGCCTTGGACCGGGCCCGCACGTCCATCCCCATGCCCTTGGACTGGATGCCCTGGCCGGGGAACGCGTAGACGGTCTTCGGCGCCGCCAGCTGCGCGGTAGCCGACATCACCAGTTCGCCGCCGACCTTGGCCGCCACCTCGATGATCTCGGCGCCGCGGTCGATACCTACACGGTCGACCCGAAACTCGATCTCGTCGCCGGGCAGCACCATCCCGAGGAAGCGGGAGGTCCAGCCCACCAGACGGGCCGGCGGGGTGGCGCGGCCGTCGGTCGCGGTGACCGCGTGCTGCGCGGCGGCCGACAGCCACATGCCGTGCACGATGTTCGAGTCGAGGCCGGCGAGCAGTGCGGCGGCCCGGTCGGTATGGATCGGGTTGTGATCACCCGAGACCACCGCGAAGGCGCTCATGTCGACCGGCGCGTTGACCACCACGTCGCGCCGCCTGCGGCGCGGGGTGTCGGTTGCGTTGTCGGTGATGGCCCCACCCGCGCGCGGCGGGTCGGCCAACTCGGCCGCCCCGGTGCGGCCGCGGATCGCGAACCGCTCACCCAGCGTGGCCAGGACGGTGCCCTCGGCGTCGGCGATCGTCACCTCCACCGGGACGACGCGGCCCACCTCGGTGTCGGTGGCGGCCGAAGCCGTTGCGGTGACGGTCAATTCGGACTTCGTCGCGGGCATCTTCTGCAGCAGGTGGGCCGCGTGGTCGAGATGCACCAGGCTCAACAGCCCCTCGACGACAGGGAAGTCGTGGTCGGTGACCGCCGAACCGATCGCGGCGAACACCGCCGGCCAGCACAGACCGACCAGCGCGTCGGGCACCAGCGTCAGACCGGGCGCCAGCGGGGCACCGAAGGTGGCGGTGACACCGGTGTGGTCGGCGACCTTCTCCGGATCCCACTCGACCGACACGGTCGCGGTCCCGTCTTCAACTGCCGGAAGGGCTTCCGGCCCGTCCACACCCGCGGCGATGGCCAGCACCGCGCGCATGGCCGTCGAGGCGTCCTCGACGGTGACGATCGGGGCGCCGCCGTCGACGGTGGCCGCCGGCAGAGTGAAGCGGATGTCGATCCAAATGTCGGACAGCGGCACGCTCAGCGTCACCGACACATTTCCGGAGCCGTCAACGCTCTGCTCCAGCCGGGCACCGGTGTTGGGGTGCGTCGCACTGGGCTTTCCGGGCACGTCGTTGACCTGCCACTCGGCCGGGGCCCCGATTCGGTGCACCGGGTTGATCGCGGTGCGTCCGGCCCACAGCACGTCGGGCGAGTCGAGCACCACCGCGAGCGGACCGCTGACATCGGCCCGGGCCTGACGGCGCGACACCACCGGAACCGGCTCGGCACCGGAAGCGAGGATGCGGTCCACGATCTCCTGCTCGAAGCGGTCGAGCAGCTCTCCGACCGGCTCGTCGACCCGGGTGATGCCCGCGACGGCCTGGGTGCCGGGGATGATGCAGACCTGGTCCGCGGTGTAGCGGGCGTCGTGAGCCTGCCACAGCGAGTCGCTGCGCCACCAGCGGCGGACGTCCTTGTCGATGACCGGCACGAAGTTCACCGGCTTACCCGGGGTCTTGCACAGGGTCACGAAGAACGGCACGTCGGCCGGGTGCAGCCGGACCGCCTCGGCGTCCGGGTAACGGGCCAGCAGCGCGGCGACCGCGGTGTCCGGGTTGTCCAACAGCGCCTGGCCTTCGGCGCCGACGAAGAGCGACTCGATGGGGCCTGAGTCCTTTTCATGCAGACGGGCCTCGGCGCGCTTGAGCATCTCCTCGAAGCGGTCCCGCCAGGTATCGGCCAGCCACGGGCTGCCCACCCCGGCGGTGTCGGCGGTGCTGTCGCCGTCTCCGATCGCCAGCTCGATGTAACGCTGCAGCCACTGGAGGTAGGTCATGTCGCCGACGTCGCCGAAGTACGGCTTGGCGGTGGCGGCCATGGCGGCGATCAGCTCGTCGCGACGCTCGGCGACGGCGTCGGCGTCGCCGGCGACCTCGTCGAGCAGGCGGCCGCACCGGGACGCGGTGTTGTCGATCTCGTGGATGTCGGCGCCGAGCTGGCTGCGGCCGCTGGCCATGCCGTTGATCGCCTTACCCGCCCCGACCCAGGTCTCGGTGCCGTTGGTGTCGACGAGCAGCTGCTTGACCGCCGGCGACGTGGTGGCCTCCAGGGTGGCCATCGCGGCGGTGCCGACCAGGATGCCGTCGACCGGCATCTCCGGGAACCCGTAGGGCTTGGCCCATTCGCCGGACAGGTATTCGGCGGCCCGCTCCGGGGTGCCGATGCCGCCGCCGACGCAGATCGTGATGTTCGCGTGCTTGCGCAGATCGCCGTAGGTGCTCAGGAGCAGGTCGTCGAGGTCCTCCCACGAATGGTGGCCGCCGGCGCGACCGCCCTCGATGTGGACGATGACGTCACGGCCGGGCACCTCGGCGGCGATCTTGATCACGGACTTGATCTGGTCGACCGTGCCCGGCTTGAACACCACGTTGCTGATGCCGACGGTGTGGAGCTCTTCGATCAGGTCGACGGCCTCTTCGAGGTCCGGGATGCCCGCGGTGACGACCACGCCGTCGATCGGGGCGCCCGACTGACGGGCCTTCTGGACCAGCCGCTTGCCGCCGACCTGCAGCTTCCACAGGTACGGGTCGAGGAACAGCGAGTTGAACTGGATCGCCCGGCCCGGCTCCAGCAGCTGGGTCAGCTCCTCGATGCGGGCGTCGAAGATCTCTTCGGTGACCTGACCACCACCGGCCAGCTCGGCCCAGTGGCCGGCATTGGCGGCGGCGGCGACGATCTTGGCGTCCACGGTGGTCGGCGTCATGCCGGCGAGCAGGATCGGCGAGCGTCCGGTCAGCCGGGTGAACTTGGTCGACGCCTTCACCGAACCGTCGGGCAGCGCGACCGGCTTGGGTGCGTAGCTCGACCAGGCCGGTGCGACCGCGGGTGCGGCGCCCACGGTGAACAGGCTGCGCTGGCCGGCGCGGGTGGCGGCCGCGACGATGCCGATGCCCAAACCGCGAATCACAGGCGCGGTCAGGCGGGTGACGGTGTCGCTGGGCCCCAGGTCGACGATCCACTTGGCGCCGGCGGCGGCCAGGCCCTCGACCTCGCTGACCCAGTCCACGGGGTTGACGAAGATCGCCTCGGTGAGCTCGCGGGTGAGCTCGCGGTCCAGGCCGGTGCGCGACGCCCACTCGTTGACGAGGTCGATGCCGCCGGCCAGGCGCGGCGTGTGGAAGCCGACCTCGACGTTGAGCTGGTTGAAGATCGGGCGGAAGATCGCGCCGCCACGGACCTTGTTCTTGCGCTCGGCCTCTTCCTTCTCGGTGATCTTCTCGCAGTACAGCTCGAAGCGGGCGAGCTGTTCGGGGGTCCCGGTGATCACCACGGAGCGCCGGCCGTTGCGGATGGACAGCGCCGGCGGCAGCACCGTACGGACATCCTGGGCGAACTCGTCGAGGAGCTCGGCGATGCGGGCGGGGTCGACGTTGAGGACCGACACCATCGGCGACTTGTCGCCGCGGCCGACCATGCCACAGCGCCGGGACACCAGGGAGCCGGCCGCACCGATCAGCTGACCGATGGCCAGCAGTTCGACATCGCGGGCGCCTCCGGCCTTCAGTGACTCCACGGCGGTGACGCCCTGGGAGTGACCTGCGATGGCCACCGGCGGGTGCGCGTCGAGGTCGAGGCCCTGACGCTTGAGCGCGCGCTGGGCCGCCATCTGGGTGAGCAGGATGCCGGGCCCCGAGATCGCCGCGGTGGTGAGGTCCTTGGCGGCGGGCAGCGGCTCGTCGGCAGCCAGCGCGCGGATCCACTTCATCGGCTCGAAGCCGATCGGCCGGACCACCACCAGCTCGCGAGCCAACGGCTCGAGCAGCAGCTCGGCCTCGGCCACCAGCTGGCTGATCTCGGATTCGATTCCGGCGGAGTTGACGAGCTCTTCGAGGTTCTCCAGCCACGGACCGCCCTGGCCGCCGAACGCCACCGCGTAGGGCTCGCCGGAGTGCAGCCGATCGACGAGAGCGTGCGTACCCGACAAGGGCTCGAAGTCTGTCTGGCCGTCAGAGCTGGTGGCCGCACGGTGCTGGTCGTTGATCGTCACGTCTTGTGTTCTCCTCAGGTCCTTCAATCGCGCTGCGATCGCGTGTTCACGGTCGTCTCGGGCTGGTGGGCTCGTCGTGGATGGTCCGCACTGCCCGTGCGGCCACTGCGATTCGGCGTCGAATCCTGCTGGTGTCGGCGGCGGTCCCTGGAGGGCACAGTCGCCCTTCCTCTCTAAGGGGCCCGCACATCGGACACTTCAGCCGTACTAAGAGTGTCATAAGAGACTGCCCCAGTTTCCCGCCCTAAATGGTTACTGGCGAGTTCTACGCACCGGTAACAGTGCGCTACATAACGGGGGCTCCGAACCGCCCGCGGGTTATCCATGACAAACGTCCTGCATGCGGGTGGTTACGGTTGAGTAGGATAGAAGTGCAGTTCAAAGCAGCATTGTTACACAATCGTTATCTGATATTTTTCGTTCGCACGTCGCGTCGCCCGTCGGCACACACAGACGACAAGATCGTCGAAAGTGTGTGGTCCTGTTTTCGCTCGGCGGATACATGTTTGCTGGAATACCCTACCGACGGGTAAGGATGCAGCCGTTCCGTCCACAGCGCCCGGACTGCGGGCCGATTCGCCGGGCCCCTCAGGCGCCTCGACGAGGTTCCCAGGCGCCGCTGAGCAGGATCCCGGCGGTGTATTCGGAGGCCGAAGCGACCATGCAGCGGCGGGTGGCCTGGTCGAACCGCGTGACCATCACCTGCTCCCCCAGCGCGCGATAGTCCTGAACCGCCCGGCGGATCTCGTCCATCTCGTCCGGCCGCGGGAGGTAGTCGGCGCCGATCCGGGTCCGGTAGAGCTCTTCGAGACTCGTCACGAAAGCCTCGGCCAGGTCGTCGACCGAATCCTCGGCGGCTTCGACAAACCTCAGGAGCGCCCGGACATACAGCGCGGGATCCGGCGAATGGGCCAAGATGTCGGCAGCAGCACCGTCGGTCATCACGACCCGGCCGTTCTCGATCTCGGCCAGTCCGTAGCCGGCCAGCTTGCGAGCCTCCTCGCTGTCGGCGTCGATCGCGACGGCTGCCGGGGCGGACTCGGGCTCCGGTGTCCCTTCGCCGAGCACAGCCTGCTGCAGCCCCAGGATGTCGGCCAGATCGGTGCCCTGGCGCATGCTGGCGAAGAACTCGGCGATGTGAGCCGAGTTGTAGCCCTTCCGGAGTAGCTGACTGATGGTGTTGAGCTGGGACAGGTGATAGTCGTCGTACAGCGCTGAACGTCCGACCCGCCGCGGGGGGTCCAGCAGACCTCGCTCCCGGTAGGCCCTGATATTCCTGGCGCTGATGCCGGATTCCCGCGCCAGATCTTCCAGCCGGTACTCAGCCACGCGTCACCGCCCCCCACATCCGAAGCGGCGGGCTGATCCACGGCCGCGATCGTGCATTGCACCACTTTACCCGCGGATCGACGCTACGAGCGAAGTAAATGCACACCGGCTTTTCGAGCAGTGTAGGTCGTCGACGATACGACTATCAGCGCAAATACTGCACCGTGTGAAATTTCTATGCCGACAACTGCAGATTCAGCCAACTCTGACGCCACCGCAAGCCGGCTCCGGCCGGAATTCGATTGGCACTGACGGGGCGGGGTACGGGAGGATGAGCTGTTCGCAGCCAGAGCAGGACATTAAGACAAAGCACGGCGGGAGGTGTGGGCGTGCGTCCGTGGATCGTGTGGGCCACCGGGCTGTTCGCGTACATCGTCGCAGTGCTGGCTCGCACCACGCTCGGGGTGTCGGGCCTGGCCGCGGCCGACCGATTCTCCGCGGGTCCCAGTCTGCTGTCGACGTTCGTGGTGCTCCAGGTCGTCGTGTACGCGGGGGCTCAGGTGCCCGCCGGCCTGCTCCTCGACCGGTTCGGGTCGCGAGCGCTGATCGCCTCCGGGGCGGCCCTGATGGCGGCGGGGCAGATGGCGCTCGCGTTCACCGAATCCCTGCCGACGGCGATCGCCGCCCGCGCCGTGGTCGGGCTCGGCGACGCGGTGACGTTCATCTCCGTGCTGCGCCTGGTCCCGCACTGGTTTCCCCCACGGCAGATCCCGGTGGTCACGCAGCTGACCGGCATCTGCGGACAGCTGGGCCAGGTGCTGTCCGCGGTTCCGTTCCTGGCGCTGCTGTCCGCCTCGGGATGGTCGGTGGCCTATGTCTCCGCTGCGGCGGTGGGTGTGCTGTCGCTCGTGTTGACGCTGGCCGTCGTCAGGAACACCCCGGACGGTTCGAAGAGCACCTCGGAGGCGATGACGGTCCGCGAGACGCTGCGCAGCGTGAAGACGGTGTGGCTGCGCCCGGGCACCCGACTGGGATTCTTCACCCACATGGGGACCCAGTTCTCGATCACCGTGTTCGCGCTGATGTGGGGACTGCCCTATCTGACCGAAACGCAGGGGTTGTCGCCGGGTCTGGCCGGCGGCCTGCTGAGCCTGTCGGTGGTCACCGCCATCGGCGCGGGAGTGCTGATCGGGTTCCTGACCGGGCGCTACCCGCACCGCCGATCACGCATGGTGCTGATCATCATCGCCAGCAACGCGATCGCGTGGTCGGTGGTGCTCGCCTTGCCGGACGCGGCGCCGCTGTGGTTGCTGGTGGCGCTGGTCATGGTGATCTCGGTGGGCGGTCCCGGCTCGATGGTCGGCTTCGACTTCGCGAGGACCTTCAATTCGGGCGCGACGCTGGGCACCGCGCAAGGCATGGTCAACATGGGCGGGTTCATCGCGTCGTTGTTGCTGATGCAGTCGATGGGCCTGGCGATGGAGGCCGCGGGCGGAATCTCGTTCGACTCGTTCCGCACCGCCTGGACGCTTCAGTACGTCGTATGGGCGCTCGCCGTCATCGGCATCTTGATCACGCGGCGCAAGGCACGGCGGTTGCTGCGCGCCCAAGACGACCGGATGCTGCTAGAGGGGATCGAAGCCTAGGGTTCGACCGCCGCCGCGACGCGCCGGTGCCCGACCAGTTCGTGACCGACGACCGAAACCACCGGGGCCAGTGTCACCACCAGCAGACAGTTGGCCATCGAGATCCCGCGGTCGGCCAGCATCACCGCCACGGCGAGTACGGCGGCGGTCAGCACGACCATGACGACGTGAAACAGGTCCACGGTCCGCGTCATGGCCGCGTACAGGACATAGACCGTCGCGATGAAGACACCCACGGGTACGGCCACCGCAAGCACGGTGGCGACCGAAGACAGCGCCGAGTGGTGCTCGATGTAGTAGGCCGCCGCGTGCAATCCCGCGCCGGTGCCCACGATCGAGGCGAACACCACAATGTGCACGTAGCCGAACCAGAAGGAGCGTTCTCGCCGTAGGTGCAGGATCTCGGCGTGGGGGAACATGTAGTAGATCCACCACATTCCGAACGTCAATCCCGTTCCCGCAACGGCGACGAACACGGCCTCGACCGACCATCCCTGCGCACCGACGACCGCCGTCAAGGACGCCACCGTGCCGACGACCCCTTCTCCAAGTGCGATGATGGTGAACAGCCCGTACCTCTCGACGATGTGATGGGCGTGCCAGGGTGTTCCACCCTGACGCCATTCGGCGACCACCGGCCCCGTCACCTCCACGAGAACCAGCGACACCACGATCGCGGCGGTCACCGGCACCGAGGTATGGACGAAAATCGCCAGCACCCACCCGATCTGGGCGATCATGATCCACAGCGCGTAGGTCAAGCAGGCTCGGCGGCGCAGCGGGTCCTGCCCGGCGGCACGCAGCCACTGGGCGACCATCGCGACCCGCATCACGACATATCCGGCGACGACCACCGTGTTGTCGACGTGCCCACCGTGTTCGATCGACGAGTACATCTGGGGCAATCCGAGCGCCAGGACGATGACGCCGACCATCTGCAGCATCGTCGTCAGCCGGTAGGGCCAGTCGTCGGTGTGGTACGCCGATGCGAACCAGCTGAAGTTGATCCACGCCCAGCACACCGCGAACATCGCGAAGAAGAATCCGGCCAGGCCCGGCACGACGTGCCCTGCGGCGAGCAGATGGGCGAACTCCGAGGCCGCGATCCCGAAAGCGATCACGAACGTCAGATCGAACAGCAGCTCCAGCGGCGTGGCGGTCCGCCCCGGCTCGTGTGTGTCCCGCCCGGACATCGGCCGGGTTCGGTGCGCTCGACCGGTGGATACGTGCACGTGCTCGCTCACGGGCTCTCTCCTTTTGAACGTGGGGCAGAGCGTAGCGGCGCCTGCCGGCGTGCCACGATAAGGTTCGGCCATGAACGCGGTCGGAGTGGTGTTGGCCGCGGGCCTGGGCACCCGGGTCGGCGCCGACGGCAACAAGGCCTACCTTCCGTTGGCGGGCCGCAGCATGTTGGCCTGGTCGTTGGACACGCTGATCAACCTCCCCGACATCGCCCGCACGGTACTTGTCCACCGCCGCGGCGAGTTCGAGCTCGCACGTGACACCCTGAAGCACGAGATCGACTGCACCACAGTTGAATTCGTTGAGGGTGGGGACAGCAGGCACGCGTCGGAGACCAACGTGGTGCGGTATCTGGCCGACGACATCGAGGCCGGGGCCGTGGACGTCGTCGTCATTCACGACGCCGCGCGCCCGCTGGCCGGGCCCGGCATGTTCGTCGAGGCGATCACGTTGGCCCGGCAGTTCGGTGGCGCGCTGCCGGCGCTGCCGATCCGGGATGTGGCGCGGGCGGGCGGCGACGGCCTGAAACGCGTGGCCGACGACGCGTTGCTCGTCCGGGTCCAGACCCCCCAGGCTTTCCGCGCACGCGACCTGCTGCACGCCTACCGCAGCGCCTCGCGCGACGATTTCGAAGGCACCGACACGTCGTCGTGCGTCGAGCGCTACACCCGGGTCGAGGTCCGGACGTTCCGGGGCCGCACAGACAATCTCAAGGTCACCTACGCCCGTGACGTCGCGGTGGCGCACCACCTTCTGATCAACGCGGGGAGTCCTGCCGACCCTCGATGAGCGCGGCCAGGAAAGCCGCCTCTGCGGGCAGCTCGAATCTCATGGCGTCGGTGTCGCCGTCGACAAGCGTCAGCGCCACGTCTGCGGCCAGTGCGGCCGACAGTTCGTCGAAAGGCTCGCCGGTGCTGAGCAACCTGAGCAACACCGCGTGGTCGAATCCGCGCGGGTACTGGACGGTGCGCAACAGGGACCGGTCGATCGTCGCGGTGACCGTGCCGTGCGCGTCGACGGCTTTCACGCTGTCGGTCACCGGACGGATCGGCAGCGCCATGGCCGCACCGCCGCGCACCGCCGAGACCACCGCGTCGAGCATCATGTCGGCGATCAGCGGCCAGGCCGGATCGTGCAGCAGCACCGGTCCGTCGGCCGCGGCCGACAGGCCCGCCGCGATGCACTGCGCGCGGGTGCCCGGCGTGTCGGCGGCGACGACGCGGACCGCCGAGAACTCCGTCGCGGCAAGGGCCTCGCGCACGACGTCGGAATGGCGGGGGGCCGCGGCGATCACGACGTCGCAGGTCCGGGTAAGCGCGCCGACGATCCGGAGCAGCGGGGACTTGCCGCACACCGGGGTGAACACCGCGTCGCGGTGCTGCTCACCGTCCTCGGGCAGGGGCAAAATCGCCGTCACGGTCACGGCGTCCGAGGCTATACCGATCAGACCGGGTCGAACGACTCGATCAGCCAGTTGCCGTCGATCTTCTTCAGACCGACCTTGACGCTGCTCGCGGCGAACGCCCCGTCCGGGTTCTCCTTGCTGGTGGTGGTCTGGTTGATGAACACCAGCACCTCGGCGGAGTCCGGTTGGATATCCGACACGGCCGCACGCACCACCGAGGCCGCTGTCTTCACCGACTTCTCCTTGGCCGCGGGCGTGACGATCTGCTCGGTGAACTGCGTGTAATAGGACAGGAAATCGCCGGTCAGCTTGGCCTTGGCGTTCGTGAAGTCCTGATCCAGGGATTCGGGTGAATACGACAACAGCGCGACCGTTCCGGTCTTGGCGGCATCGAGAGCCACCTGTGCCGCCGCGGGGTCGGTCTGCTGATCCGGCCGATAGTCGTTGACATACAGCCAGCCGGCGATGCCGGCCGAGGCCAGCAGCGCGACGGCCAACAGGATCGCGCTGACCAGGCCCCGCCTCGAACGGCGCGGAGCTTTCGCGGCCGCTTCATCGCCGGCGTCGCCGCCTGACCGTTGCCCGGCCGCCGAGGCGTCATCGCCGTCCGGATCGATGTCACCGCCGTCCGCGTCGACGGCCTCGTCAGCGTTCGCATCGGCAGTCACGGCGGCGTTCTCGTCGGCCTCCACGTCGTCCTCGGTGCGTTGGTCGTCGCTCACGGCACAAACTCGACTTTCGACATCTTGATCTGCCCGTCCTCACGCTCCAGGCTGACGCTGAGCCGCCACGTGCGCGGCTCCTGGTCGGCGCCTGCGGTGTTGGTGACCCGCGACGATGCGGCGACCAGCACCTGGGCGGAGTCGTCGGACATCGATTCCACAGCAGTGGAGTTGACCGTCACTTCGGTGACGACCTTGGAATCCTGCGCGACCTTGACGAAATCCGCCGCCTGGGTCTCGAAGTCCGACTTGAACTGGCCGGTGGAGTTGTCAATGATGCGCTGTACATCCTCCTCGGCTTTGTTGAAGTCCAGCGACATCAGCGTGACCACACTCTGCCGGGCCGCGGCGACGTACTCGGCGTTCTGCTGGCGCACCTTCTCGGCCGCCCGATGACTCCACATCATGTATCCGCTGGCGCCCAGCAGCGCCACCGTGCAGAGCACCACGACGCCTGCGACGACGGCCGTCCAGCGCGGGCGCGGTAGGCGCCGCTTCCGTGTGACCTTCGGGGCGGAGTCGGCGGGGTCGGGCACCGGATCGCTGCCGTCCACCGCCTCGACGGCGACCGGCTCTGACCCCAGGGCGTCACCGTCGTCGTCGACACCGGCTTCGTCGACACCGGCTTCGTCGTCGACACCGGCTTGGCTGTCGGCATCGGTCTCGGCGGCGAGTGCCTGCCGTCGCAACCGGGCGGCGCGGGCGCGGGCCCGGGCGGCAGCGGCCAGCGCCTCCGCCTCGGCGGCCTCGGCTTCGGCTTCCTCGACGAGCGCGCGCGCCTCCTCTGGGTCCGCGGCGGTGCCAGGTTCCGCGGTCGATTCCTCGACGCGATCGGCGTCGATCACCGAGTCGCGGCGCCTGAAAGACGGCACACCGACCTCCTTGTCTGCAGGGTCGTTTGAACGATAATCGCTACGAGAATGTCATTCTTCTTTTTTGAGTATCGCATTGACGATACCTCGGTCACGCCGAGCTAGACAAAGGTCCTGAGTGCAGAAATGCTGGTTCTCGGCTGTGCAGCCGCTCAGCGTTGATGGTTCTGCAACCTGTCCTTCATCACCTTGCCGGTGGCATTCAACGGCAACTCGTCGAGGAACTCTACATACCGCGGCACCTTGAAACCCGCCATTCGGTCACGACACCATGCGATCAACCGGTCGGCGCTGAGTTGGTCGTGCGCCGGGTCGGCGACGACGAAAGCTTTGCCGACCTGACCCAGGCGCTCGTCGGGGACCCCGATCACCGCGGCCTGCGCCACCGCGGGGTGCTCAAGCAGGAAACCCTCGATTTCAGCCGGGTATGCGTTGAAGCCCCCGACGATGAACATGTCCTTCTTGCGGCCGACAATCCGCAGACGTCCCGCGTCGTCAAGCGTGCCGAGGTCCCCGGTGTGCAGCCAGCCTTCTGGATCGATCGTCTCGGCGGTCGCGGCGGGATCGTCGAGATAGCCCTGCATCACCGTGTAGCCGCGGATCAGCACCTCACCGTCGTCGGCGATGCGCAACTCGACACCGTCGCAGGCCACGCCGGCGGTGGTCGCGATGTCCTCGAACGAGTCCCCCGGCCGCGACAGCGTTGCGGTGCCGGCCTCGGTCAGGCCGTACCCGGTCGCCAATGTCTGGAACGGGAGCTCCTCGTGCACCCGGCGGACCAACTCGACGGGGATGTCGGCAGCGCCGGTCACCCCGGCGCGCAGCGTGGCCAGCTTGCTCTTGTCCTTGACGCCGAGCAGTGAGTGGTACAGCGTGGGCGGCCCCGGGAGCATCGTGACGCGTTCTGCGGCAACGAGTTCGACGACGCGCTCGACGTCGAAAACCGCGACGGGCAGCATGGTGGCGCCGCGGATGAAAGAGGCGATGAGTCCGGCCTTGTAACCGAAGGTGTGAAAGTACGGATTGACCATCAGGTAGCGGTCACCGGGCCGCAGATCGGCCAGCTCGCACCATTCCTCGTACAGCCGCAGGTTCTGCCGGTGATTCATCATCACACCTTTGGGACGCCCCGTGGTGCCGGAGGTGAAGATGATGTCGGAGACGTCGTCGCCGTCGACGGGACGGCTGAACGGCGAACCGCTGCCCAGGAAGTCCGATTTCAGGTCGAACACCGGCGGTCGCCTGCCGGGCCACGAAGAAGGTAGCGCATAGTCGA
The DNA here is from genome assembly GCF_052245755.1 of Mycobacterium sp. 4D054. Taxonomy (NCBI): domain Bacteria; kingdom Bacillati; phylum Actinomycetota; class Actinomycetes; order Mycobacteriales; family Mycobacteriaceae; genus Mycobacterium; species Mycobacterium sp. 4D054. The sequence continues at coordinate 25,144 of NZ_JBQQCF010000038.1, read as the reverse complement.
CGCCGAGGAATCCCTGTTGCACCAGAACAGCTTTCGCGCCGCTGCGGCTGATGATGTCGGCTGCCTCATCGGCCTTGAAGCGGGTGTTGACGGGCACCAGCACCCCGCCGGCGGTGAGCAGTCCGAACGCGGCGATGATCCACTCGGCGCTGTTGGGTGCCCAGATCGCGGCCCGCTCCCCCTTGGCGATCCCGAGATCGGCAAAAGCACCTGCGGCGCGCTGGATCCGCTCGACGAGCTCTGTGAAGGACAGGCGCAGCGGACCGTCGACGACCGCTTCCGCGTCGCCGAATCGGTCCGCCGCGCTGGCGACCATCTCCGGGATGGTCGCCCATCGGGCTTGATACGTCACGTCGTGACGAGACGTCCCAGGTTGCCGCCCATGATCTTGGCCTGATCCTCGACCGAAAGATGCTCCAGCGCGGTGACGTAGTGCGTCGGCTCGGCCAGACCCTCTGGGTGCGGCCAGTCGGAGCCGTAGAGCACCTGGTCCACACCGATGAGGTTGATCAGGTCGTCGATGCCCTCCTCGTAGAACGGGCTGACGTAGATGCGGTTCTTGATCTCCTCGATCGGGTTGCCCAGGAAGGCCTCCGGAGCCTTCTTGTACACCTCGGCCATCGAGTCGAGCAGCGGGAACATCCACTTCGAACCGGCCTCGACGATGCCGACCTTGAGCTTGGGATGGCGGAACAGCGCACCGTGAATCACCCACGAGGCCACCGCATCCTGGATCGGGCGCCACTCGTTGAGGATCGACATCGCGTTGGTCTGGAACGGCAACATCTCCTGTGCGGCGCCGTCCCACTCCGAGGTGTAGCGCGAGTAGCCGCTGTCGCTGGAGTGCATGCCGACGAAGATGTCGTGGTGGACGACGCGCTCCCAGAACGGGTCGAATTCGGGCAGCGCGAACGACCGCGGGCCGCGGAAGCCAGGCACCGGAGCGGGCCGGATCAGGATGGCGCGGGCGCCGCGCTTGACGCACCACTCCAGCTCCTCGATCGCCTTCTCGACGATGGGCAGAGTGATCACCGGGGTGGTGAAGATCCGGTTCTGGTAGTTGAAGCCCCACACCTCGTCCAGCCACTGGTTGAGCGAGTGGATGAGCACGTGGATCGCGACCGGGTCGTCGGAGAGCCGCTCCTCGATCAGGCTGGCCAGCGTCGGGAACATCAGGCTGCGGTCGACGCCGAGCTCGTCCATCACCTTGATGCGCGGCTCCGGCTCGAAGAAAGCCGGGATGGCCTTCATCGGCTCACCGAACAGTTCACGCTTGCTCTTGCCGTCCGGGTTGCCGTACTTGAAGTACTCCTCCCAGGCGCCGGGCTTGGCGACGACCGAGAAGGTGGGGTTCGGGATGTAGTTGCTGATCTGGCCCTTGAGCGCGATCTTGGTGCGCCCGTTGACCTCGACGTACTGGACGACGTCCTTGTACTCCTTGGGCAGATACTTCGTCATCGCCTCTGGCGGTTCGTACAGGTGGTTGTCCGCATCGAACAGCGGGAACGGGATGTCCACCCGGTGCGACAGTTGTCCCATGAAAGACTCCTTTTCCTATCGGGAGAATCGTATTCTCATTTGCGGGAGGCCGCAACGACCAACCCGTCGCCGGCGGCGACCTGCTGCCGGATCACGTACTTCTGCACCTTCCCGCTTGCGGTGCGCGGGAAATCCCGACCCTCGGGCACCCGGTGCAACTCCTCTGGCCATTTCTGGGTGGCGACACCGGCCGCGGCGAAGTGCTCCTGCACCTCGTCGAGCGTCGGCATGGCGTGACCGTCACGGATCCTCAGGACCGCCGCGGCATGCTCGCCCAGCCGCGGGTCGGGTGCGGCGACCACGACCGCCTCGGCGACGGCGGGCATCGCCAGCAGCACCTCCTCCACTTCCAGGGCACTGATGTTCTCCCCGCCGCGGATGATCACGTCAGCCTTGCGGTCGGTGATCGTCAGGTAACCGTCCTCGTCGAGCACCCCGATGTCGCCGGTGCGATACCAGCCCTCGTCGTCGAACGCCCGCGCGGTCAGTTCGTCATCGGTGTAACCCATACACAGATCGGGGCCGCGGCTGTAGATCTCGCCGTCCGGACCGAGCCGGATCTCCACCCCCGGACGCACGTCACCGTCGGTGAACAGCCGCTTCTCCGCCGGGGCGGTGGGCCGGGAACCGGTGATCGACGGATGTTCGGTGCTGCCGTACGAGCGGAACACGAACATGCCCAGATCGGTGAGACGCTGGGTGACCGCCGCCGGCACCGTCGACCCGCCGAGGCCGACGGTCTTGAAGGAGCGCAGGTGCTCGGGTCGGCAATCGGGGTGGTCGAGCAGACTGGTCACGAAGTAGGGCGGCCCCCCTCCGATCGAGAGGCCGTCGCTCTCGATGAGCTGGAGCACCCGCCCGGGGTCCCAGACATCGCACAGGTCGATCGGCGCGCCTTCGAGCACCGGGATCAGGAACGCGCCGATCATGCCGATGAAGTGGCCGACCGGGGTCGCGGTCAGTTGCCGCCCGCGGTCGGCCGGGTAGTTCGCCAGCAACTGGCGCGTCTCGAAGCTCAGCGTCTGGTGGCTGTGGATCACGCCCTTCGGATCACGGGTGGTGCCGGAGGTGAACGCGATCAGCGCCGGTCCGGCGGGGTCGGCGGCCACCGTGCCGACCAGCGGCTCGTCGGCGAGCAGCGCCTCGAACGCGTGCTCGTTGGCCGCCCCCGACCCGTCTCCGGCGACCAGCCCGACGACCGGCACATCGGCGCACAGGTCGGACTGATACCGCATCCGCCCGAATTCCTCGGTGGTCACGAACACCCGCGGCTTGGCGGTGGCCAGGATGTGGGCCAGCTCTTTGCGACCGTAGAAGTGCACGATCGGCACGATCACCGCCCCGAGGAAGGCCGCGGCCCAGAACACGACCGCGGCCTCGCGCCAGTTAGGCAGTTGCATCGCCACCACATCAGCGGGACCCACCCCGCGCTCACGCAGACCCGCGGCCAACCGCCGGGCGTCACGCTCGACGTCGCCGAACGTCCCCTGGTAGGGCCGAATCGACGAGTGCACGTAGAAGCCGGTCTCGGGACTGTTCGCGAGCCCTCGGGCCAACAGGTCGCCCAGGGTTTCCGGCGTCCAGTAGCCCTCCTGCTCGTAGCGTCTGACGAGCTCAGGAGGAATCCTTCGCATGGCTGTGCGCCACCTTCCTATCCGCAAGGAGATGCCACGCGATGCTATTCTCCTCCTGCGAGAATGCCAATACCGCGAACGGAGAATGCTCGATGGTCGACCTCGAAATCACCGACGGTCTGGCGGTCATCACCATCGACCGGCCCCATGCGCGCAACGCGATCTCGCTGGAGACCATGGAGCAGCTCGACAAGGCGCTCGACGGCGCCGAGGGAGCCGCCGCGCTGGCGTTGACCGGCGCCGGCGACAAGGCATTCGTCTCGGGCGGCGATCTCAAAGAGCTGAGCGCCCTGCGCACCGAAGAGCAAGCCGCGGCGATGTCGTTCCGGATGCGGTCGATCTGTGACCGCATCGCCGGCTTCCCGGGCCCGGTGCTGGCCGCCCTCAACGGCCATGCCCTCGGCGGCGGTGCGGAGTTCGCGGTGGCCGCCGACATCCGCGTGGCCGCCGACGACATCAAGATCGGCTTCAATCAGGTGGCGTTGGCCATCATGCCCGCGTGGGGCGGGGCCGAGCGGCTGGTGAACCTGGTCGGCTACAGCAGGGCCCTGCTGATCGCCGGCACCGGGCGGATCATGTCGTCCGCGGAGGCCGAACGCATCGGTCTGATCGACCAGGTGATCCCCCGTGCCTCATTCGACGAGCAGTGGCGGCTGATCGCCCGCTCCCTGGCCTCCGCCCCTGCCGGCGAGGTGAAGCGGGTCATGCGCGGTGTGCCCACCACCGAGGCGGTCGCGGCATTCGCCCGCCTGTGGGTCTCCGACGAGCACTGGGCCGCCGCCGACAAGGTCATGAAGAAGGGCAAATAACCCACTAGACGCCGCGCACGGTAGCAAGGAGGGCCCCGCTTCCGGGGCCGGTCCACCCGACATGTTCTCTCTAGACGAGAACGTCATTTCCGATTATGGTCAACCTGTGTCCACCACACAGCGCGCGCTCGCGCCCGAAATCTCCACCTGGCCGAATGACGATCCGCAGCTGATCGGCAGCACCTGCGGCACCTGCGGGTCCACCACGTTCCCGGTGCAGCAGCGCTGCCCGAAGTGCAGCGGCGGCGAGATGTCCGAGGTTCTGCTGCCGCGGCGGGGCACTCTGATCGCCTGGACCACGCAGGGTTTCCCGCCCGGCGCACCGTACAAGGGCCCTACCGGCAAGGACTTCGTGCCGTTCGGCGTCGGCCTCGTCCAGCTCGATGAGGTGATCCGGGTCGAGGGCCGACTCACGGAGAACGATCCGGCGAAGCTGCAGTTCGGCCAGGAGGTCGAGCTCACCATGATCCCGTTCACCACCGACGACGACGGCGCCGAGCTCATCACGTTCGCGTTCCGCCCGATTGACAACTGAGAGGACTGCGACGATGAGCACGTCCGCCAACGCCGCCGGTGAAGTGGCGATCATCGGGGTCGGCCTGCATCCGTTCGGCCGCTTCGACAAGACCGCGATGGAAATGGGCGCCGAGGCGATCCAGTCCGCGCTGACCGACGCAGGCCTCGACTGGAAGGACATCCAGTTCGGGTTCGGCGGCAGCTACGAGGTGTCCAACCCCGACGCTGTCACCCGACTGGTCGGCTTGACCGGCATCACGTTCACCAACGTGTTCAACGCCTGCGCCACCGCGGCGTCGGCCATCCAGCAGACCGCCGACACCATCCGTCTCGGCAAGTACGACATCGGAATCGCGATCGGACTGGACAAGCACCCTCGTGGCGCGTTCACCGACGACCCGGCCAAGCTCGCACTGCCGCAGTGGTATGCCAACAACGGCCAGTTCGTGACCACCAAGTTCTTCGGCATGAAGGCCAACCACTACATCCACAAGCACAACATCTCCGAGGAGACGCTGGCGCGGGTGGCCAACAAGAATTTCCGTAACGGCGTGCTGAACCCGAATGCATTCCGCCGCAAGGAGATCAGCGTCGAGGAGATCATGGCCTCGCCGGTGCTGAACTACCCGCTGCGGCAATACATGTTCTGCGCTCCCGACGAGGGCGCCGCCGCGGTGATCATGTGCCGCGCCGATCTCGCGCACAAGTACACCGACAAGCCGGTGTATGTGCGCGCCAGTGAGATTCGGACCCGAACCTACGGCGCCTACGAGGTGCACGCGACCTCCGCGCCGTTGGACGAGGATCCCTCCCCCACGGTGTACGCCGCCAAGGCCGCGTACGAGGCCGCCGGCATCGGCCCCGAGGACGTCGACATCGCCCAGCTGCAGGACACCGACGCCGGCGCCGAGGTCATCCACATGGCCGAAACGGGCCTGTGCGCCGACGGCGAGCAGGAGAAGCTGCTGGCCGACGGTGCCACCGAGATCGGTGGCAGCATCCCGGTCAACACCGACGGCGGCCTGATCGCCAACGGCGAGCCGATCGGCGCGTCCGGCCTGCGCCAGGTGCACGAACTGGTCCGGCAGCTGCGCGGCGAGGCCGGCGACCGGCAGGTGCCCGGAACGCCGCGCGTCGGGCTCGCCCAGGTTTACGGCGCACCCGGGACGGCCTCCGCGACGATCCTGTCGCTGTAGAGACCGGACACACCGCAGCCATGCCGACACCGGAACCCGGAACACAAGCCACCGACGTGCGGCCGGCGGGCTATCTCTGGTGAGCGGGGTCCGGCGTGTCGAAAAGACCCGGCAGCGGGTCGCCTTCAAGGCGCCGGATCCACGCCTCGCAGAACGCGAACGTCTCGGCGTGGCCGGTGTCCATGCCGAGCGCCCGTTCCATCACCAGGGCCTGCGACACGCTCGTCGCGAACACCGTCCACACCACGGGCGGCACCTCGTCCGACTCCATGCCGTAGCGCTGCAGGGCATCGGAGATCGCACGGTTCTGCTCCTGCCGGAAACGCTCGGCGTAATAGACGATCTCGGCCCGCAACGCCTTGCGATGGTTGGCCAGGCCCATGAACTCCATCGTCAGCCTGGTCGCTTCCGGGGCCGTGCTGAAACGCCACAGCGCCCACAGCGGTTGCGGCGACTGCAGCGCCGTCGACAACACCGCCAGCCCTTCCTCGGCTCGGCGGTGGAACACGGCCAGGAACAGATCCTCCATCGTGCGGAAGTAGTAGTGCACCAACTGAGGTTTCAGCTCGGCCTTGTCGGCAACCCGGCGAGAGGTCACCGCCGCATACCCTTCCTCGATGAGCAGCTGTTCGGCCGCGTCGAGGAGAACCACTCGATTCTTCGCGTCGGGCGCCCCGATACGTCGCGGCGATGCCATGCCTACTCCCACCTCTGTCGTTCGGTGCCCCCACAGCGTGACACCACCGGACCGCACCGGCATGCAGATCGTGACATCACGACCGCCGAGCCGATCTTGACCCTAACTCTCACACCATGCTAAGCAGGTGCTCAGCAATTTTCGCAAGCACGATCAACTCCGCCAGCCTCGGGAGGCCTCGGACATGACCGATTTCGACACCATCGACTACTTCACCGACCCCTCCCTGGTGCCTGACCCCCACCCGTACTTCGATCATCTGCGCAGCAAGTGCCCGGTGACACAGGAGCCGAACTATGGCGTGCTCGCGGTCACCGGCTACGAGGAGGCCGCCGTCGTGCTTAAGGACGCCGACACCTTCTCGTCGTGTATCGCCGTCGCCGGACCGTTCCCGCCGCTGCCGTTCACCCCCGAAGGTGACGACATCACCGACCAGATCACCGCGCACCGGCCGCAGATGCCGATGTTCGAGCACATGGTCACGATGGACCCGCCCGACCACACCAACGCCCGCTCTCTGCTGAACCGACTCCTGACGCCCAGCCGGCTCAAGGAGAACGAGGACTTCATGTGGCGGCTGGCCGACGAGGTTCTCGACGACTTCATCGCCGCGGGCCGCTGCGAGTTTCTGACCGCCTACGCAAAACCGTTCTCACTCCTGGTCATTGCCGACATGCTGGGAGTCCCCGAGGCTGACCACGAGGAGTTCCGCACCGTGCTGGGCGCGCCCCGTCCGGGCGCCAACGTCGGCTCGCTCGATCACAGCGACTTGGTCGGCACCAACCCGCTGGAGTGGCTCGACGAGAAGTTCATCGGCTATCTGGAGGACCGCCGGGAAAATCCGCGCGACGACGTGCTCACGGCGTTGGCCACGGCCAAGTACCCGGACGGCTCGACACCCCCGGTGATCGAAGTGGTCCGGTCGGCCACCTTCCTGTTCGCCGCCGGCCAGGAGACCACCACCAAATTGCTCACCGCCTCCCTGCGCGTGCTCGGTGACCATCCCGAGGTCCAGGAGCGTCTGCGCCGCGACCGCAGCCGCATCCCGGTGTTCATCGAGGAGGCGTTGCGGATGGACGCTCCGGTCAAGAGCCAGTTCCGGTTGGCCAAGAAGAACACCACGGTCGGTGACGTGGACGTTCCGGCGGGCACCACGCTGATGGTGTGCCCGGGGGCGGTGAACCGCGATCCCGGTCGGTTCGAGCATCCGCACGAATTCGACCTCGACCGCAAGAATGTGCGTGAGCACATCGCGTTCGGCCGCGGTGTGCACTCGTGCCCGGGCGGCCCGCTGGCACGCGTGGAGGGTCGCGTGTCCATCGAACGGATCCTGGACCGGATGTCGGACATCGCGATCGACGAGGAGCTGCACGGCCCTCCGGGTGCGCGTCGCTACAACTATGAGCCGACGTTCATCCTGCGCGGGCTCACCGAACTGAACATCACCTTCAACCCGGTTCGTTAGCGGGAGCCGCGATTCCGGCACGCGCACCGAAGCCTCGTTCTAAAATTCGAAAATGGTGTTCTGCAAAGCGGTTCCGATCGTCGCTGCGTCCGTGACCGGACTGGTCACGGCCGGAGTCGTCATCACGGGTGGCACGGCCGGCGCGCAACCCCCACTGCATCACGTCAAGTACACGGTCGGCGCGAGCCAGGACATCGTCAACGCGGAGATCTACTACCGCGAGAAGGATCCGCCGAACTGGGGCGAGTACAGCCACAACCCGTACCTGTACACGCCCAATCAGGAAGCTACCCTCGGCCCGAACAAGCCCTGGGTGTTCGAGACCTGGCTGGCGGACCCGGCGCAGTGGTCCCTCGTTGTGGTGGGCCTGCCGACGGCGCAGACGCCCGCATTGGCCGATCCCGGGTTCGTATGCGAACTGCAGGTCGACGGCGTCGTCGTCGCGACGGATTCAGGCCTTAGGGGCGCGCTCTGCTCGCAGCGCCCCTGGTAGGCCACCTCGCCCAATCACTGAGGAGGTGGATTGCCACCGCCGACCGAGACATCGCCGCGCGCCCAGTAGGAGCGATTGTTTTTGGCGATGCATGTCAGGAACAGCCCGTCCGGCGCCTGCGCCACCTGACCGTCGAGCGCCGGGCACAAGTCGCCTTCGTTCTTGATCCCGTGCATTTCCGGTGAGCGGAACCAGCGCGGCTCGTAGCGCCGTGGCGACCCGCAGAACACCAGCCGACCCCAGTCCGTCACTCCGAACGCGTAATAAGTGGTGTTGGCGCAATAGGACCCAAGAACCACATTGGGCATGATCCCAGGTGTGCAGTTCGGATAGTTGCACGCTTCGCCGGGCGGTGGTGGGGGCGGCTGAGCCGCGGCGGGTGGAGCGGAGATCAGCACGGCGGGGGCCGCTACGGCAGCGAGCGCTGCGACGAGAGATCGCATCCTGACATTTTCCCATGCCCCAGAACGAAATTCTCGCTTTTGGAGAGCTCTACTCTGAGCACCATTAGGCTAGAACCCATGCGCGCTACACGTTTGGTCAGTGGATTCGCCGCGACGGCCCTCGCCGTACTGGGAAGCCTGAACTTCACTCCCGCCGCGCACGCGGACGACCCGGAGTGGGGCGTCAACCTCAGCGGAACGTGGCGCGTCTACTCCGACGGTGACTGGGCACGCACCAACCAGGTGAAGATCAAGCAGCAGTCCGTCCTCGAGACGTGGACGATCAACATGACCTGTGTCAGCCCGATCGAATGCACGGGTGAGGTCAAGAGCTCGCTCGGGTGGACCGGGCCGATCAGGCTCGACGACTTCTACTTCGTCGAGCACGTTGTCCCGAACTGGATGCCTTGTCCCAATGGGACTTTCGCCACCGGCTATCAGAAGTTCCTGCTTTGGGGAGTTGATCCCGGCACGCAACATCGGATCAAGAGGAACATGACCACGATCGCGGGCCGCAACATCACCAAGAGCGACAGTGGCGCCTGCGGGGTCAATCTGTCGAAGGTGATCGAGTTGCCGGTGCGGTTGGACCGAATCTCCTAGACCGCGCCGGCTCTCGGCGATCCGTCACATCGGCAGCAGGTCCTGCCACGACTTCGGCGCAGAGCCCGTCGTCACATTCGTGACCTGATGCATCGATCCGTCCGGCGCCAGGTACTCCCCCGTCTGCGGGTTGTATTGCGCAGTCCCCACAGTCGGCACGCCGGCATCGTTGCCCCCGAAGGCGCTTGGTGCGGCGGGGACCGCGCCGGGAGGCGGCGCCGGTGCCACGGGGACGGCCTGCCCCGGCGGCAGCGGTGCCGAAGGAAGGATCGGCGGCTGCGCAGGCGGCGGCGCCCCCGGAACCACCGGGGCGGGCGCACCGACGGGGAACGGCGGTGTGCCGGGCTCCGACACCGGTGGCGTGCCCGCCCGCACCGCTCCCGGAGGCAGCGGTGTTCCTTCGACCGGGGTGTAGATCCGGTCCGGTCCCTCGACGAACGAATCGATCGGGACGCCTTGAGACACAAGGTTCGGGTCGAACGGGTACGGCCCGGTGATGTGGTTGCGGATCGCGGTGGGAACGAATCCCCTGGGATCGTTGCAGAGTTCCACGGTGGGAGCGCGTTTGCCAGGGTGCTCAATGCACGGGTAGTTCCGTGCACCACGAACATTCATCGGCGAATCCTGCGGCAGTTTGCAATACAGGCCGTCCGGGGTGTCGATCGTGGTTTCGTCCTCCGGCGATCGCCACTGCGTCGACGGCAGGAACCCGACGGTGCACGGGTTCGGGTCGCTGATCGTCAGCGCGAAATCGCCCATCGGCAGACCTGTCGGGCTGTTCTGCGGCAGGCCGAAGGACTGCTGGGCGGCGATGATGCCCGGGAACAGCACGAGAAGCTGTTCGATCGCGGGATTGTAGGTGAGCAAGGTCTGCCCCACGGTGCTCAGATTAGCCAACAGGATCGGCAGCGTCGGCTTCACCTGATTGAGTAACGTGCTGACCTCTTGCGCGAATCCGGGGCCGTTCTGCAGGAGCGCCCGGACCTGTGGGTCGTTCTGGACGACCTGCGCCGAAACACCGTTCAAACTGGCTGCCCAAGTCCGGATCGCATCGGTGGTCTCGGCCTGTGAATCGATGAGCGGTCGACTGTCGTCGATCAGGGAGCGCATCTGGTCGGAGACGCCGTTGACGTCGTCGGTCACCTGTGCAGCCGAGTCGAGCAGCGATCCGAAGTCGGGTCCCGCACCGTTGAACGCCTTGAAGGTTTCGTCAAGCAGGTCGGGAATCCGGTCCTTCGGGAGGCTGTCGACCAACGCGCTCAACTGATCGAGCATCGGGCCGACCTGCTGCGGCACTGACGTCGCAGTCACCGGGATTCGCGACCCGTCCTCCAGGAAAGGCCCGTCATCGGTTGCCGGTCGCAGATCTACGTACTGCTCACCGACCGCGGACACACTGCGCACCTCGGCCCGCAGATTCGCGGGGATCTTGGGCGAAGTATCAAGGGACAGTGTGGCTTCAGCACCTCTCTCGGTCAGCGCCACGCTGGTGACCTTGCCGACCTGGACGCCGCGGTATGTCACGTTGCTGAACCGGTAGAGACCGCCCGACTCGGGCAATTCCAGAGTCACGGCGAGCCGGCCGACTCCCAGCAGCGTGGGCACCTGCATGTAGGTGAACAGCATCACCGCCACGCCCACTATCGACGCAATGGTGAAAATGATCAGCTGATTTCGGACGAAGCGGGTGAGCATCAGCCACCTCCTCCAGGTGTCGGCACCGCAGGTACGGGCGGCGCATGGGGTGGTGGCGGCGTCTGCCCCGCGTACGGGCCGGCGAAGATCTGGTCACCGCGCAGTGGTTGCGCCTGCGGCAGCCACGGCGCGGCCGGTGGCGGGGGCAGCACCGGCAGGATCGGCTCGGCCGGGATGACAACCGTCGGCGCGGGCGCAGTGCCTTCAGCCGGCGGCGGCGCAGCCTCTTGCGGCGGAGGCGCGACGCCGAAATTCAAGGGATTGTAGGCATAGTTCAAGTAGTAGGGATCACCGGGCGCGGGAATCAGTTTGGCGTTCTCGTCACCCCACCGCGTCCCTAGGAGAAGCGTCTTCTTCAGGCGTGGATAGGTGATGTCGAAGACCGCGTACAGGTTGATGAAGTCGCCTTTGGTGATGCGGTCGGCGAACGTCGGCCCGTACGGGAACGCGCTGGCCCACAGCACCGCCTCATTCAGGTCGGGTCCGATGTCCGCGAGCGCACCGAGGACGGGACCGAGGTTCTCCAGGTTCTGGACTAGATCGTCGCCCGCGTCGTTGACAAGTCGCGTCGCGGTGTCGCTGAAGGTGCCGAGCCGATCGAGCGCGGTGGTGAAGGTCGGCCGCTCCCTGATCAGCACGTCGATGGCCGGTGGGATCTCCTTGAGCGCCCGATCGATCACTTCGCGCTGATTGGCGAAAGTGCCTGCCACCCGGCGCAACTGCTGGATCGACGCGATGATGTTCTCGCGCTGCTCAGCGAGGACACCGACGAAATTGTCCAACCTGGTGAGCAGTTCGCGGATTTCGGGCTCACGCCCCGACAGCGCGGTGTTCATGTTGTGGATGATGTCGCCGATCTGGCCGAGGCCGCCGCCGTTGACGACGGTGGAGAGCGACGACAGGGTCTGCTCGGTGGTCGGATAGGTCGACGACGAGTTCAGCGGGAGTGTGGATCCCGGTTCGAGCCGTCCGGACGGCTTGTCCCCCAGCGGTGGATTCAGCGCAAGATGCATCGACCCCAGTAGGCTGGTCTGCCCCACGGTCGCCACGGCGTTGGCAGGAATCACCACATCGGGTTTCACCGAGATCTCTACCGCGGCGTGCCAATTCTGCACGGTCATCTTGCCGACGCTGCCGACGACGACGTCGTCGATCATGACCGGCGAATTCGACTCCAGCGTCGCGACGTTCGGCACCTGAACGTGGTAGGTGATCGCGTCGGGACCCCGCCCCACCGCCCCCGGTAGGGGCAGAGAGTTCACCCCCTGGAACGCACAGCCGGAAAGGGACAGTGCGACAGCACAACCGACGACTGTCAACTGCTTCACACCGCTTCTCATGATGGCGGCATCCCTTCCGCAGGCAATAGGGGCGCTGTGGGTGGCACCGGCGCCGCCGGAGCGGGCGTGGAGGGCAGCAGCAGCCCGTCGACTGTCTGTGCCGGGATGTTCGACTGGATGTTGGGCGGCCCCGGAATCGGTGCACCGGGGAACAACGCCGGTGACGGTGTCGCCGGGGCATCGGGATCCGGCTGGTAGATCCCTGGCGGTCCGGGCGGTGCGCCCCACCCCGGCGGCGGCGGGATGTCGCCGGAACCCGTGTATGCGGACACGGTCGGCGGTATCTCGGCCGGATCGCCCGGCCCGGCTCCACCTGGCGCGAGCTTGGGATCGGTGTAGATCATCCGCTCAGGACTCACCGCCGGCCGCAAGTACGCGTTGATCGGGAACGGCAGATTGTGAATGGGTATCGAGCGCAAGGCGGGCCCGAGGTACTGCGAGCAGAGCTTGGCGGTCTCGGGCGCGGTCGTGTTGGCGACAGCACCGATGAGACCGCACACGAACCACACCGGGTTCGAGAAGTTGGATACCGAGAAAGCGCCGGTCACCGACCCGCCGTTCGGATAATAGATGTTCTCGAAGTTCGCGATCGCGTTGGGCGTGATGTGGAGGACGTTCTCGAGCGCCAACTTGTTGTCGGCAAGCACCTGCATGACCTGACCGAGGCTGCGGATCTGTTCGGTGGTCTGGTCCCTGCTGCCGACCACGAACCGCTGTACCTCACCGATGGCGAAGGACAGGTCGGTCAGGGCGGCGTCGAGGTCCGACCGGCTGTCGTTGACAACGCTGGTCAGTGTGGCCAGACGGTTCTGAAACAGCACAATCTGGTCCTTGCTGTCGCGCAGCGCGGACACGAACATCTGCAGGTTCTTGATGATGTCGACGATGTTGCCGCTGCCCTCGGCGAAGATCCGCGCCACACCGGAGAGTTGCCGCAGCGTTTCGCGCAGTTTCTCGCCGTTGCCTTCCATCGCATTGGCGGCGCTGTCGACGAAGCGCGAGATCGATGTTCCGTTCACTCCGGTCTGTGGGCCCAATTCCTCTGAGAGGCGCATCAATTGAGTTTTGACTTCATCCCATTCGACCGGGACCGCGGTCTGGTTCTCGGGGATGACGCCCCCGTCGTCCATCGTCGGCCCGCCGCCGTCCCGGTAGGCCGGGGTGAGCTGGACATAGCGAGCGGCCACCAGGTTCTGCGCCACGATGACGGCCTTCGCGTCGGCGGGGACGGGCACTCCCCTGTCGACCTTGAGCGTCATCTTCGTCAGCGTGCCCTCCGGCTCGATCTTGTCGATCGTGCCGACCTTGACGCCCGACACCCGAACCTCGTCGCCCGGATAGATCGCGGTCGCCGTCGGGAAGTAGGCCGTGATGGTCTTCGGGCCGAAGAACACCTGCCGGACGAGGAAGGCCGCGCCGGCGATCAGCAGAATGGCCAGCACGATCGCCGTGCCCGCCACCAGCCGCTTACGGGTTGCCATCATTGGGGAGATCTCCAGGCTGCGGAAGGCTGTTGACAGGGAACGGGAGTTCAGCTCGCGGTCCGGCGTTGTCCGGCGGCTGCCCCTGTTCGACACCGCGCCGGAATCCGAAGGCGTATTCCAGGAACGGCTGCAACAGCTGTGCGGGTTGGATGTTCGGAATCAGCGCGTTGTAATACGCACCGTTGGAGACGATCTCACCCTGCGTGAGGTAGTACTTCGCCGCACCCGGGAGCATCTTGGCGAGGTTGTCGCGGTTCCTCTCCAACATGCGCGTCACGTTGTTGAGCCGTTCCAGCGCCGGCGCGAGTTCTGCTTCGTTGTCGGCGACCAAACCCGACAACTGCTGCGACACCGTCGAGATGTTGGCGAGCAGGCTCGTGATCGCGTAGCGACGGTCATTGAGCACTGCCAGTAGGTCGTTGGAGTTGAGGATCAGCGCGTTGACCTGCCTGCTGCGCTCGGAGAAGATCCCGGTCACCTCTCCGGCGGTCCGGAGTAGTTCGGCGAGGCTTTCGTTGCGGCTGTTGAGGGACTGGGACAGCCGCGACAGGCCATCGAAGGTCGGGCCCAGTTGCGGCGCAATCTGGTCCAGCGTCTCAGACAGGGTGTCCAGTGACTGGTTCAGCGCACCGGTGTCGGTGTCGGCGGTGTTTTCGGTCAGCTCACTCACGGCATCCGTCAAAGAGTACGGCGACGATGTCCGACTCGTCGGAATCACGTGCTGCGGATCGAGGGTGCCGCTTCCCTGGGAGTCGAGCGCGAGGACACGCTCACCCAGTAGCGTTCCGGTGCGGATATGGGCCGTGGTATCGGAGCCGAGGGCGTACTTGCCGCCGATGGTGAACCCGACCAGCGCGTCGCCGTTTTCGAGCTGGATCGACGACACGGAGCCGACCTTGATGCCGGACACGGTGACGTCGTTGCCGACGGTGAGTCCGCCGGCTTCGGTGAACAGTGCCTGGTAACGCACTGCGGTCGCCCAGGACAGCAGTCGTTCCGGCTGCAGGCCGACGGCGATGACCAGGATGATCAAGACGACGCCGATGAAGCCTGCCTTGGCGAGTTGAGAACCGCGGTATTTGAGCATTACTCGTCCACGCACCTTCCCTCTTCTTGCTTGATCCAGGGGAAGACCACCGTGCGTCCCTCCAGATCACTGGCGCGGAAGGTGATACCGCAGATGTAGTACGGGAACCACGCACCGTACGACCCGACACGAGCGAGCTTGCGGTAGATCTCGGGCAGACGCTGAAGCGTCGCGTCGAGTCGATCGAGATCGTTGTCCACCAGCGGCGCAAGCCTGTTCAGCTCGTCGACGGTGTTGGCCAGCGGTGCCCGGCCCCTGCCGAGCAGGTCCGCGATCGATGCGGTGCCGTTGTCCAAAGCCGTGATGGCGGTCCCGATCGGATCACGGTCGGCCGACAGTCCGCTGACCAGCTGTTCAAGCTTGTCTATCGCACCGGAGAATTCGTCGCCGTCCTTGGCAAGCGTGTCGAGGACTGTGCGCAGGTCGACGATCAACTCCTCGATGACCTGGTTGTTGTCGGCCAGCGAGTTGCTGAACGACGATGTTCTGGAGAACAGGGAGTCCAATGTTCCGCCCTGGCCCTGGAGGATCTGGATCAGCGACGATGTCAGCCCGTTGACGTCTTCGGGATTGAGACCCTGGATCACCGGTTTGAGCCCGCCGAGCAAGACGTCAAGATCGAGGGCCGGAGCGGTCCGGTCCTCGGGGATCTGTCCTCCTGCAGCGACGATCTGGTTGGAGTCGGGTGTGTCAACCAGTTCCAGATAGCGGTCCCCGACCAGGTTCAGATAGCGGATCGCGGCGTTGGTTCCAGTCGTCAGCACGGTGTTGCGGTCGGCGTCGAAGGTCACCAGAACACTGCGGTCGTCCTGCAGTTCGACGCCTTTGACCGTGCCGACCCGAATACCGGCGATCCGCACGGTATCTCCGGATTTCAGTCGGGACGCGTCCTTGAAGACCGCGGTGTATTCGTTGGCCGCACCAGTTCTGGTGTCGCTGAACACCAGAAACAGGAAGGCGGTCAACATGGCCATGACGAGGCCGAAGATGGTGAACTTGATGAGGGTGCCGGTGGAGCGCGTCATCCGGGCATTCCGATCTGTGCGGTGTTGCGCGGTGGCCCGTCAAGAGGTCCGAACAGCCAGTTCTTCAACCCCTCTGAGTTCAGAAGGATGCCCGCGTTGCCGTACTGCGCGGGGTTGGACCCGACGTCGCCGACAATGAGCGGAGGGACGAACTCGGCCGGCATCTCGGGCAGGCCCAGTTCCGCGCAGTAGTCGCGGCCACCACTCTTGGCCGCCACCTTCGGGAGGTCGCGCGGGTAACGGTAGCGCTCGACACCCAGCGTCAGACCGGCGGAGACGAAGATGCCGGAGAACTGCGGTGGGGACTTGGCGAACGGAACCAGACCGCCGATGCCGCACCACAACGACTTCTTGTACAGGTTCAGCAGACCGGTGGTGGGTTCGAGCTTGTGGAGCACGTCGGTCAGCGCTTCGCGGTTACCCCCGACGACCTCGTTGCCGAGGTCGGCCAAACCGATTGAGCTGACCAGGAATTGGTCCAGGTTGTCCTGCTCGTCGACGATGGAGTTGCTCAGCGTCGTGGTGTTCTCGACCGTCGCGACCAGATCGGACCCGGCGTCGGCGTAGGCCTCCAATGCGGGCACCGAGGCTTCGATGTCGCGGGAAAGGTTCGGCAGGCTGGGTTCGATCTTGGCCAGCAGCGCGTTGAAATCAGTAAGCGTCTCACCGAACTTCTCCCCGCGGCCGCTGAATGCCTGCGAGATCGCCCCGAGGGTTTCGTTGAGCTTGGTGGGCTCGACGCTGTCGAGCACCTGAACGAGGCGCTGGAAGACGGTGTTGATCTCGACGGTGACATGGTCACCTGTGAGCACCTGTCCCTTCTGCAGCGCACCGCTCGGGTTCTTCGGGGCTTCGAGTTGGACGAACTTGGCGCCGAACACCGTCGACGACGCGATGTCGACCTGAACGTTGGACGGGATCAGGTGTAACTGGGAGGGGTCCATGTCCAGCTGCAGCGCGGCGGTGCCGTCCGGCCGGTAGTCGATCGAGCGGACGCTGCCGACCTGCACGCCACGCATCTTGACCTTGGCGTCGGGGTTCATCACGAGACCGGCACGGTTCGAGACCACGGTGACGGGAACGGTTTCGGTGAACTTCCCGGCGAACAGACCGATCGAGACCGCAAGCACCACGAGCAGTGCGACAACCAAAGCGAGGCCGGCCAAGGGCCGGGCAAGATTTCGATTCAACGCGTCTCCCTAGCCCGACAGGTTGAAGTTGCCGTTGGAACCGTAGATCGACAGCGACACCAGAAGGGTCACCGAGACCACCACGACCAGGGAGGTGCGCACGGCGTTGCCGACCGCCGCACCCACACCCGACGGGCCGCCGGAGGCGAAATAGCCGAAGTAGGTGTGCACCAACAAGATCGCGATCGCCATCAGCACCGCCTGCAAGAACGACCAGAGCAGGTCGATCGGGTTGAGGAAGGTGTCGAAATAGTGGTCATAGAGCCCACCGGACTGGCCGAACAACACCACGGTGGTGAACTGAGACGCCAAAAACGACAAGATCACCGCGATCGAGTACAACGGCGCGATCGCCACCATCCCGGCCACGATCCTTGTCGAGACGAGATACTCCACCGGCCGGATCCCCATCGACTCCAACGCGTCGATCTCCTCGTTGATCCGCATCGCACCCAGCTGCGCAGTCACCCCGGCACCGAACGTCGCGGCCAACCCGATACCAGCCACCACCGGCGCGGCGATACGCACGTTGATGAACGCCGCCAAAAACCCGGTGAGCGCCTCGATACCGATATTGCCCAACGACGAATAACCCTGAATCGCCAGCGTCCCGCCGGCGGCCAACGTCAAAAACCCGACGATCACCACAGTGCCACCGATCATCGCCAACGTCCCCGCACCCATCGAGATCTCAGCGATCAGCCGGATGATCTCCTTGCGGAAATGCACCGCCGCATGCGGCACCCCGGCCAGGGCCCGACCATAGAACAGCGTGTGATCACCGATACGCGAAAGCACATCCACCGGCCGCCCGGCGTAATTGCTCAGCCGCGGAAACCGCGACCGCAGAATCGTCGAAGTACCCATCGCCGCTATCCCGTCGTCATCCGGATACCGATGGCCGTGACCACCACATTGATCACGAACAACGCCATGAACGCATACACCACCGTCTCGTTGACCGCATTACCCACCGCCTTGGCACCACCGCCACTGATGGTCAACCCGCGATAGCACGCCACCAACCCGGCGATCAACCCGAACAACGCCGCCTTGACACACGAGATGATCACCTCGGGCACCCCGGTCAGCAGCGTGATCCCCGCCGCGAACGCACCAGGGTTCACGTCCTGGACGAAAATCGAGAAGAAATAACCACCCAGGATCCCGATGATCACCACCAGGCTGTTGAGCAGCAGCGCCACCAAACCCGAAGCCAGCATCCGCGGCGTGACCAGCCGCTGCACCGGATTGATACCCAGCACCTCCATCGCGTCGATCTCCTCACGGATAGTGCGCGACCCCAGATCAGCACACATCGCCGTGGCCCCCGCCCCGGCCACAATCAACACCGTGACCAGCGGACCCACCTGCGTCACCGCACCGAACGCCGCACCCGCCCCAGACAAATCAGCAGCACCCAACTCACGCAGCAAGATGTTCAACGTGAACGACACCAACACCGTGAACGGAATCGCCACCAACAACGTCGGCGCCATCGACACCCGCGCAACAAACCACGACTGCTCCAAAAACTCCCGCCACTGAAACGGCCGCACAAACACATAACGCACCGCATCCAACGCCATCGAGAAAAACCCGCCAACAGCCTGCATCGCACCCGACAAACCATTCGGCAACGAAATCCCGGTCGACCAGCGCTCCGGTCCCTTAACCGCCATCAGGCCCCTCCAAGATCGTGACCGCCGCTACGGCCGTCGGGCCGCCGACTGTGTGCGCCAACCCGATTCGGGCGCCGTCGACCTGGTTGACCGCCTCGCCTCGCAGCTGGGCGAACAACTCGACACATTGCGCCACACCGGTGGCGCCGGGCGGGTGCCCCTTGGCCTTGAGCCCACCGCTGGGATTCACCGGAAGCGCGCCGCCCACGCTGGTCACCTCGGCTTCGAGAAGCTTGTAGCCACCCATCCTTTCGGCGAAGCCGAGGTCCTCGTAACTCATCAGCTCGATACCGGTCAGGAAGTCGTACACCTCAGCGACGTCGACATCGGTCGGGGTCCTGCCTGCCATGGCGTAGGCCTGCTTGGCTGCTCTGGTCGTCGCCGGGAACGTCGTCAGGTCCAACTTGTGCTGGTGCATCACCGAATCCAGACCGATTCCGACGCCGCTGATCCAAACAGGCCGGTCGGTGAACCGGTCGACGACATCGTCCGCGGCGATCACCAGCGCCGCGGCACCGTCGCTCTGCGGCGCGCAGTCGTACAGCCGGAACGGGGTCACCACCGTTGGTGCGTTCAGGGCCTGCTCCATCGTGATCTCAAAGCGCAACCGCGCCTTCGGGTTGTTGACTCCATGGCGGTGGTTCTTGACCGCCACCATGGCTAAGTGTTCTTCAGTTGCCGGAGATTCGTGGAGATATCGACGAACGTGTAAGGCAAATCCTGCCGGAGCCACCAGACCGAGCGGGTAATCCCAGGCCATGTCGCGCGCCATCGCCTCCCACTCCCACAACATCTCGGCACTCGTGGTGTCGCGCAACTTGTCCGCACCCATCACCAGTGCCACGTCGAAGGCGCCCGAGGCGACCGCGAACAACGCATTGCGGATCGCGTCATGGCCCGTCGCGCAGGAATTCTCGACGCGGGTTACCGGTAGGTCGGGCAGGCCGAGCGTGTCGGCGAGGATACCGGATGGAAAGCCGTCGGCGGTGCCCATCGCGCCGAACCACGCAGCCTGAAGGTCCGCCTTCGACAAGCCCTTGTCCACGGTGCGGGCACACGCGGAGAACGCCATGGGCAGCAGGTCTTTCATCCCCAGCGCGAAATGCTCCCCGAACGGCGTCATGCCGGCGCCGACGATCGCCACCCTCCTCATGCAGCCCCCCTGACCCCGGACTGCGCCGGGTGGGGTTCGAAAGCGTAGCCGTAGTCCGGCACACCGGACCGGACCGCCACGCGCCGCAGCACCAGGCGCCCGTGATGGCCGATGTCGACGGTGCCGGGCTCAGCTCCGGTCACCTTGACCAGAGCGCGCACCCCGACACCGTCGAGCTCGACGATGACCAGCGAGTACGGCGTGCGCAGACCCGGGACGGGGATGTGCACCGTCGTCTCCGTGTAGACCCTGCCGGTCCTGGGCAACGGAACCAGCTCGTAGTCGGTGGCCAGCGCTCCGTTGTCGGCGACTCGGTAGCGCGGAGGAAAGTCGAGCTCCCCAGATGTCCCGAATTGTCCTGCCTCCCAACGCACCTTGGCTTCGAAAGCTCGCTCGTAGGCGGCCAGCGAGATCGGAATTTCCGCGTCGGCGGCGAAGACGCCATCGGGCACCGGACGAGGCTGGGGTTCCCTGCGGTAGGTCTGGGCGCTGCCGCCGCTGACACTGATGCCGGACAGGATCGCCTGCTCCACGGCGACCAGTGGGCCCGTCCGGCCCGATTCGGCGAGCGCGGCAAGCGCGAACAGGCTCGCGCTCGCGCCCGACGTGGGGAGCGCGGGCGGGTCGCCGAGGCAGAGAGCGGTTGCCCGATCATGATCGACCCCGGCCACCGCGACGGGAGTGTCCAGCCAGGCTGCCGCCAATGACGCGATCAGTCCGCGCTCGTGAAGAAGTCGCGGATCTCCGTAGTCGTGGACGTCCCCGGTGGCCTTGCGGGTGCGCACCGGCAGGCTGCGCGCGACGCGGGCGGCGGTGCGCACCTGCAGACCGTGCTCGCCCGTGACGATGGCCGCGGCCCCGGCGGGTGCCAGGTCCGCCCCGATGATCAGGGTGCGCGGCCGCGCCGAGCTGACGGCGTCGACGGTGGCCGGTGCACCGCCCAGACGTTCGTCGACCTCCAGCTCCGGATCCAGTCCGAGCCCGGCCAGCAGTACCGCCGCGTTACTGCTCTCCAGCAGCGGCAGATCGCGGCTGACGAACACCACCCGTTCGACCGCATCGCCTGCGGTCAGCGCCGCCCGCCCGGCCTCCACGGCCATGGTGACGGCGTCCTCGTCATCACCGGCGACCCGGCGCAGGGGGGTACCCCAGCACGGCAGGTAGGTGCCGACGGACGTGACGTAAGGCATTTGGGGGAACTTCCGGGTAAGGACGGCGAAGAGTCAGGTGACGGCGCCGGCGGTCTTGAGCTCGATGATGCGGTCCCAATCGAGACCCAGTTCGACGAGGATGTCGTCGGTCTGTTGGGCGAAACCGGGAGCCGGTCCCGAGGTCGGCGCGACCACGTCGAACTGCACAGGGTTGGCCACGAGCTCCAGTTCACCTGCCTGGACCAGGTATTCGTTGGCACGGATCTGGGCGTCTTCGGCGGCCTGCAGGGTGTCCTGCACCGGCGCCCAGGGCCCGGCCAGCGTTGCGAAGCGCTCGCTCCACTCGGCCAGCGGACGCTTGCTCATCGTCTCCTTGAGGATCTCGGCCGCCTCCGCGGTGTTCTCGGCGAACGACTCGGCGGTGGCGAACCGCGGATCGTCGGCCAGCTCGCCGAGCTCCATGTGCTTGCACACGTCCGCCCAGAACTTGGTCGGCTGCATCATCACGAACGAGATGTAGCGATCGTCGGCGGTCGGGTACAGACCGACCAGCGGATTGATCGGCGAACCGTGCACACCGGGTGGGAAGGCCTCCATCCGCTGGTGGAGGTGGTTGGTCAGCGCCACCGTGTGTCCCAGGGCCCACAGCCCGCTACCCAGCAGCGACACGTCGACGACGGACGGCTCTCCGGTGCGCTCCCGCTTCAGCAGCGCCGCGGCGATACCGCCGGCCAGGTTGGTGCCCGAGATCGTGTCCCCGTAGGCCGGTCCCGGCGGACCGACCATGCCGGGGGTTCCCGGCGGGGTGATGGTGGCCGCGGTGCCGGCCCGGCACCAGAACGCGGTCATGTCGTAACCACCCTTGACCGACTCCTCACCGCGGGGACCCAGCGCGCTGCCGCGGGCGTACACGATCTTCGGGTTGACCGCGCGGATGTCGTCGACGTCGATGCCGAACTTCTGGCGGTGGCCCGGCAGGAAGCTGGTCAGGAATACGTCCGCGCGGCGGGCCAGCTCCAGCAGCACCTCCTTGCCTTCCGGGACCGACATGTCCAGCCCGATGCTGCGCTTGAGCCGGTTGGCGTGCTCGATGTTCGGGTTCGGATCTCCCTCCACCCGCAACAAGCCGGTCTGGCGCAGCCCGCGCTGCGGGTCGCCGGTGACGGCGTGCTCGACCTTGATCACGTCGGCGCCCCACTCCGCGAGCACGGCGCCCGCCGACGGGACGAAGCCGTACATCGCCACCTCGAGGACGCGGATCCCGTCCAGGGGCTTGCTCATCGGTGCCCTCTCCTTCTCATGGGAGCGCTCACGGCTGACCCACCACCGTCGCGAACGTCTTCGATTCCAGGAACTCCTCGAGGCCGGCCCGGCCCATCTCGCGTCCGATGCCCGACTGCTTGAACCCGCCGAACGGGCTGTCGGGGCTGAAGTAATTACCGCCGTTGATGGAGAACGTGCCCGTGCGGATCCGGCGGGCCACCGCCAGCGCGCGGTCCTGGCTGCCGAAGACGGCACCGGACAGTCCGTAGATCGAATTGTTCGCGATGCGCACCGCGTCGTCGTCGTCGGTATAGGTGATAACGGCCAGCACCGGACCGAACACCTCCTCCTGGGCGATCTCGCTGTCGGGATCGACGTCGGCCAGCAGGGTCGGGGTGTAGAAGTAGCCGGGATCGACCTTCTCGCCCCCCGTGACCAGGGTGGCGCCGGCCTCGACCGCGCGCTTGACCATCCCGTCGACCTTGTCGCGCTGCTTCTCACTGATCAGCGGCCCCATGTACGTCGACGGGTCGGCCGGATCCCCGTAACGCACATGCCCGAAGTTGGCCTTCACCAGCTCGACGATCTCGTCCTTGTGCTGCTCGGGCACGAGCAGCCGCGAGGTCAGCGCGCACCCCTGACCGGCGTGGGTGACCATGCTGAACGCCGAGAACAGCGCGGCGGTGTTGAAGTCGGCGTCGTCGAGGACGATTGCCGCCGACTTCCCACCGAGCTCGAGGAACACCTTCTTGAGGGTGGCGCTCGCGGCGGCCATGATGGCGCGCCCGGTGGGGGTCGACCCGGTGAAGGTGACCATGTCGACGTCGGGGCTGGCGGTCAGCGCGGCGCCGACGGCCGGGTCCGCGCCGGACAGCACGTTCACGACCCCGGCCGGGATGTCGGTGTGCTCGGCGATCAGCTCGCCGAGCGCGAGCGTGATCAGCGGCGTGTCCGGTGCGGACTTCAACACCACCGTGCAGCCCGCGGCCAGCGCCGGAGCGAGTTTCGCCAGGGCCAGCTGGTTGGGGTAGTTGTAGGCGATGATCGCCGCGACGACGCCGGCAGCTTCTTTCTCGACCCAGCGGTGATGCTGCATACCCCGGCTCTCGATGTCGCCGAGGTCCTCGGTGAACGGGTAGCTCGTCAACAGTTCGGTGTAGTAGCGGACGATCTCGATCGGCTGATCCAACTGCGCGCCCTGGCACAGCGCCGGAGTGGCACCGACCTCAGCGATCGTCAATGCGGCCAGCTCGTCGCGGTGTTCGACGAGGGCGGCGTGGAACTGCTCCAGGCACCGGATCCGCAACTGGACATCGGTGGCCCAGTCACCGGCGTCGAAGGCCTGCCGGGCGGCGGCCACGGCGGCCTCCGCGTCGGCGACCGTCGCGTTGGGGGCGTGCCCCAGCACCTCGCCGGTCGCCGGATTGACAGAAGGAAACGTCCGCTCGGTTTCGAGGAGCTGCCCCCCGATCAACAGGCGTCGCGCGGCGCGCCCGGCCCCTGCGCTCGGCCCCCGGTTTCCGTCCGCGATCGTGGCTGTTTCCTGCATCATCCTCCTCAACAGCTGTGACGTCACAGGTGCGATGTGGGGTTATGTGATGGAAACTGCATTCTCATCACCGGCGAATCATACATTCGCTGGATGAGAACTCAAGGAAATGCGCGGGACGGCCACTGCCTGGGATAAGCGGTGCGACAATCCGGCATCGAACGTCTCACCAGTGTGAACACACCGCCGCAATTGTCTTGCGATCGTGCATGGTGCGAGAGTACGGTTCTCATAATCGGAAGGATGATTCTTGAAGGCTGAAGCGATGGATGGAGCCGGCGCGTGAGAAACGCTGTGGTGACCGGAGGCGCATCGGGTATCGGCGCCGCCGTGGCGGAGCGGCTGCGCGCGGACGGCATGCGCGTGGCCACGATCGATCTGAACCCGGGCGAGGAGAAGTTCTCCTACGCCGCCGACGTGACGGACCGGGCCGCCGTCGACGCCGCACTGGCCGAGATCCGCGCGGAACTGGGGCCGGTCACGGTACTGGTGAACGCTGCGGGGCTGGACCGGTTCAAGAAGTTCCTGGACCTGACGTTCGACGAATGGCAGAAGGTCGTCGACGTCAACCTCAACGGCGTCTTCCACTGCGTTCAGGCGGTGCTGCCGGACATGATCGAGGCCGGCTGGGGCCGCATCGTGAACATCTCGTCGTCGAGCACGCATTCCGGCCAGCCGTTTATGTCGCCGTACGTCGCGGCCAAGTCGGCGGTCAACGGGCTTACCAAGTCGCTGGCGTTGGAGTACGGACCCGCCGGCATCACCGTCAACGCGGTCCCGCCGGGTTTCATCGACACCCCGATGCTGCGCAAGGCCGAGCAGCGCGGCTTCCTCGGCGACACCCAGAAACAGATCGAGCAGACGCCGGTGCGCCGGATGGGTCGCCCGGAGGACATCGCCGCCGCCTGCGCCTTCTTCATCTCCGAGGAGGCCGGCTACATCACCGGTCAGATCCTGGGCGTCAACGGCGGCCGGAACACCTGACAAGCCAGCACATTTCAGCGAAAGGACTCTCAATGAAGAAGTCAAGCCGCGGCGGTGACCGGGGGTGAATCAGGTTGCCAGGTCCGGTTGTCACGGATGAGGGCGTAGAGAACGTTGGTGCGCCGTCGCGCCAGGCAGATGGTGGC
>NZ_JBQQCF010000037.1:0-53171 GCF_052245755.1 Mycobacterium sp. 4D054 | reverse complement strand
GCAAGCTGCCCAGCGAGGTGTTCCGCGAGCATTTCCTGACCTGCTTCATCGCCGACCCCGTCGGTGTCACCACCCGCCATCAGATCGGGGTGGACAACATCTGCTGGGAGGCCGACTACCCGCACAGTGATTCGATGTGGCCCGGGGCGCCTGAGCAGCTCGACGAGGTCCTCAAGGCCAACAACGTGCCCGACGACGAGGTCGACAAGATGACCTACCAGAACGCGATGCGCTGGTATCACTTCGACCCGTTCAGCCACATCCCCAAAGACCAGGCCACCGTCGGGGCCCTACGCAAAGCCGCCGAAGGACACGACGTCTCCATCCAAGCCCTATCCCACAAGGAGAAGACCGGCGCCACCTTCGCCGACTTCGCGGCCAGCGCCAAGTCGATCACCGGCAACAAAGATTGAGCAAACCACCGTCGAAATCGCATTCCAGCAGGTGAGCACTCGCACTTTCGCTACTGGAATGCAATTTCGGCGGTTTGAAGCAGAGGAGAGGCAGCTATGCCGGGCGGTATGAGTTTCGAACTGACCGAGGATCAGGAGTTGATCCGCAAGTCGGTGGCGGAACTGGCGGGCAGGTTCGACGACCACTACTGGATGGAGAAGGACCAGGCCCACCAGTTCCCGCAGGAGTTCTACGACGCCATCGCCAAGGGCGGCTGGCTCGGTATGACCATCCCCGAGGCATACGGCGGACACGGTCTCGGGATCACCGAGGCCACGCTGTTGCTCGAAGAGGTGTCGCGTTCGGGTGCGGCGATGAACGGCGCCAGCGCGATCCACCTGTCGATCTTCGGCATGCAGCCCGTCGTCAAGCACGGCTCCGACGAGCTCAAAGCCCGCACCCTGCCCCGGATCGTCGACGGCGACCTGCACGTGTGCTTCGGGGTGACCGAACCCGGTGCGGGGCTGGACACCTCGCGCATCACGACCACCGCCAAGCGCGAAGGTGACCATTACCGGGTGAACGGCCGCAAGGTGTGGATCTCCAAAGCTCTTGAGTCCGAGAAGATCCTGCTGCTCACCCGCACCACGCCGTATGACCAGGTGACCAAGAAGACCGACGGTATGACCCTGTTCCTGACCGACCTGGACCGCAACCGCGTGGACATCCGGCCGATCAACAAGATGGGCCGCAACGCGGTGAGCTCCAACGAGCTTTTCATCGACGACCTGATGGTGCCGGTGGAGGACCGGGTGGGCGAGGAGGGCAAGGGTTTCAAGTACATCCTCGACGGGCTCAACCCCGAGCGGATGCTGATCGCAGCCGAGGCGCTCGGCATCGGACGGGTCGCGCTGGAGAAGGCGGTCAAGTACGGCAACGAGCGCCACGTGTTCAACCGGCCCATCGGCATGAACCAGGGACTGCAATTCCCGCTCGCCGACTCGCTGGCCCGCCTGGACGCCGCCGAGCTGGTGCTGCGGAAAGCCACCTGGCTGTACGACAACGGCAAACCCTGCGGGCGTGAGGCGAATACAGCGAAATACCTGTGCGCCGACGCCGGGTTCGGAGCAGCCGACCGTGCCTTGCAGCTGCATGGCGGCATGGGCTACTCCGAGGAGTACCACGTGTCCCGCTACTTCCGTGAGTCACGCCTGATGAAGATCGCGCCGGTGAGCCAGGAGATGATCCTGAACTTCCTCGGCGAGCATGTGCTCGGCCTGCCCAGGAGCTACTAGGTGGGTCTGCACGATCGTGGCGTCCCGGCACCCCGGGCAGGTGCCGCCGGTCGACGGCCGCATGGTTATCTGAACAGGTGAGCAGTCCTCAGACCGGCGCGGCACCCCTGGCCGGGGTCACCATCGTCGCGATGGAGCAGGCCGTGGCCGCTCCGATGTGCACCCGTGTGCTGGCCGACTTCGGCGCCCGGATCATCAAGGTGGAGAACCCCAACGGCGGTGACTTCGCCCGCGACTACGACGACGTCGTGAACGGGCCCGGCGGCCTGGCCGCGCATTTCGTGTGGTGCAACCGTGGCAAGGAATCGGTCACGTTGAACACGAAGTCGCCGGCGGGCCTGGAGCTGTTGCACCGGTTGCTCGACCGCGCCGACGCGTTCGTGTCCAACCTGGCCCCGGGCGCGACGGCGCGGCTGGGCATCGCCCCGGCAGACCTCGCGGTGCGGCACCCCGACGTGATTCCGGTGGAGATCGACGGGTACGGCCCGGGCGGGCCGATCTCGCACAAGCGGGCGTACGACCTTCTGGTGCAGGCGGAATCGGGCTCGTGTGCGATCACCGGCTATCCGGGCATGCCCGCCAAACCTGGTCCCGCGATGGCTGATTTCAGCACGGGTCTGTACGCGGCGATCTCGATCCTGGCCCTGCTGTACGGGCGGGCCCACCGACCGGGGGCAACGCCCGCACCGTCGGTGGAGTTGAGCCTCTTCGACGTGATGACCGATGTGATGGGGTACGCGCTGACCTACACCCAGCATTCGGGCATCGACCAGGAACCGCTCGGCGTCGGGTCTCCCGCGGTGGCGCCCTACGGCGCGTTCTCGACCCGGGACGGGCAGACCGTCGTGCTCGGCACCACCAACGACCGCGAGTGGCAGCGGGTCGCCCGCGAGATCATCGACCGCCCCGATCTGGCCGACGATCCCCGTTTCGCGACCAACTCCGATCGGTGCGCGCACCGCGAGATTCTCGAGGAAGCGATCGGAAACTGGTGTGCTAGGCATGATCTGGCCGACATCCAGAAAACGGCTGACGCGGCCGGGATCGGGAACTCCCGCTACAACAAGCCAAGCGAGGTCGTGGTGCACCCGCATCTGGCCGCCCGCGACCGGTGGCGCACCGTCGCCACACCGAAAGGCGACATCCAGGCGCTGCGTCCACCGCCGGTGATCAGCGACTTCGAACAGCCGATGGGCGCGATCCCCGGACTCGGGCAGCATACCGACGCCGTGCTCACCGAGATCGGGGTCAGCGCAGAGGAATTGAACCGGCTGCGGGCAGACGGCGTGATCGGGCCGGCCTACCGTGGCTGAGGAGGTGCTGCTGTCGTCAGACCGCGACGGGGTCCGCACGCTGACGTTGAACCGCCCCGAGCGGCGAAACGCGCTCGACGCCCGGCTGTGGGTCGAACTCGCCGATGCCCTGCGGCAGCTCAAGCGGGACCGCGGCATCCGGGCGCTGGTGCTCACCGGTGCCGGTGGCGCGTTCTGTTCGGGAGCCGACATCGGTACCGGTGAGCAGATCCATCCGCGCTACAAGCTGGACCGCCTCACCGACGTGGCTTTGGCGCTGCACGAGCTCGCCGTGCCGACCATAGCGAAGGTCACCGGCATCGCCGTCGGTGCGGGCTGGAACCTGGCGCTCGGTTGCGATCTGGTGGTCGCCACGCCGCAGTCACGGTTCTGCCAGATCTTCTCCAAACGCGGGCTGTCCGTCGACCTCGGCGGTTCGTGGCTGCTGCCCAGGCTCGTCGGACTGCAGCAGGCCAAACGCCTGGTGCTGCTCGCCGACATGATTGGCGCCGACGAGGCGCACGCGCTGGGCCTCGTCACCTGGGTCAAGTCCGGCGACGAGATCGACGCGTTCGTCGACGACCTCGCCGGCCGGCTGGCCGGCGGGCCCCCCTTCGCGCTGGCGCAGAGCAAGGCTCTGCTCAACGACGGCGCCAACGCGACACTGCGCGAGGCGCTGGCCAACGAGGCGCGCGCGCAACCGGGTAACTTCGCGACCGCGGATTCGGGCGAGGCCTACGCCGCGTTCGCGGCCAAGCGCGATCCGGCGTTCACCGGGGCGTGGGCCCTGTATGACGACGCCACCGACAAGGATGAGGAGTAGAGATCATGCGGGAGACGGTCATCGTCGGTGCCGTGCGCACACCGGTGGGTAAGCGCAAGGGCGGTCTGTCCGAACAGCACGCGGCCGACCTGTCGGCAGTGGTACTCAACGAACTCGTGGAACGCACCGGGGTGGGCGCGGACATGATCGACGACGTCATCTGGGGCTGTGTCTCGCAGGTGGGGGACCAGTCAAGCAACATCGGCAGGTATTCGGTGCTGGCCGCCGGCTGGCCCGAACACATCCCGGGCACCACAGTGAACCGGGCGTGCGGGTCGAGCCAGCAGGCGCTGGACTTCGCCGTGCAGGCCGTCATGTCCGGGCAGCAGGACATGGTGGTGGCCGGCGGGGTCGAGGTGATGAGCCGTGTCCCGCTGGGCGCCGCACGCGCCACCGGCATGCCGTACGGGCCGAAAGTCCTTGCCCGCTATGACGATTTCTCGTTCAATCAGGGCATCTCGGCCGAGATGATCGCGCAGAAGTGGGGTTTCTCCCGCACCCGTCTCGATGAGTACTCCGCGCAGTCCCACGAACGTGCCGCAGCGGCCCAGGACGCGGGCGCGTTCAGGGACCAGATTGTGCCCGTCTTCATCGCGCACACCAGCGAGTCAGCCACGGGCGGGACGGACGGGGACGGCAAGGTCGCGGGCAGTGTGGTCACCGAGGACGAAGGCATCCGGCGCGGCACCACCGTCGAGAAACTGGCCGGCCTCAAGCCGGCGTTCACCGAGGACGGGGTCATCCACGCGGGCAACTCGTCGCAGATCTCCGACGGCGCCGCGGCGCTGCTCGTGACCACGATGGAGAACGCGGTGAACCTGGGCCTGGCCCCGCTGGTCCGGTACCGTGCCGGAGCGGTGACCGGTGCCGACCCCATACTGATGCTCACCGGGCCCATTCCCGCCACTGAGATGGTGCTGCACAAGGCGGGCGTGAGTCTCGACGAGGTCGGGGTGTACGAGGTCAACGAGGCGTTCGCACCGGTACCGCTGGCCTGGCTGGCCGACACCGGCGCCGACGAGGCCAGGCTCAACCCGCTCGGCGGCGCGATCGCCCTCGGCCATCCGCTCGGGGCCTCGGGTGCGGTGCTGATGACACGGATGATTCATCACATGCGGGACAACGGCATTCGTTATGGGCTGCAGACCATGTGCGAGGGCGGGGGCACCGCGAACGCCACCTTGGTCGAACTCGTCAAATAGGCAAGGAGTCCTGACATGCGTAGGGATCTGTTCACCGAAGACCATGAGGCTTTCCGCGAACTCGCACGCGATTTCGTCGAGAAGGAGGTCGTTCCCCACTATCCGCAGTGGGAGAAGGGCGGCCGGATGCCGCGCGAGGTCTTCGAGCAGATGGGTGAGCTCGGAATACTCGGCGTGGCCATCCCGGAGGAGTACGGCGGTGGAGGACAACCCGACTACCGGTACAACGTGGTGCTGCAGGAGGAGGCGGCACGCGCGCTCGTCACCTTGTCGACGGTGCGCACCCAGCTCGAGGTGATCCTGCCCTATTTTCTGCATTACGCGAATGCCGAGCAGCGTGACCGCTGGTTCCCCGGGCTGGCGTCGGGAAAGCTGTTGACGGCGATCGCGATGACGGAGCCGGGTACCGGGTCCGACCTCGCGGGTATGCGCACGACCGCGGTGCGTGACGGAGACGACTACATCGTCAACGGCGCTAAGACCTTCATCACCGGAGGCATGCAGGCCGATCTGGTCATCGTCGTCGCGCGCACGTCCACCGATCCCGACAACCGCCGCAAAGGGCTGACTCTCTTGGTGGTCGAGGACGGCATGGCGGGGTTCACCCGGGGACGCGAGCTGGAGAAGATGGGCTGCAAGGTCCAGGACACCGCCGAACTGTCCTTCGTCGACGTCCGAGTTCCCGCTGCCAACGTGCTCGGTGACGTGGACGAGGCGTTCGGCTACCTGGGCCACAACCTGGCCCAGGAGCGGCTCACGGTGGCGGTGGGTTCGGTGGCCCAGGCACGGTCGGCCATCGCCGCCGCGATCGAGTACACGCGGAGCAGGAAGGCGTTCGGCACGCCGGTGGCGTCGTTTCAGAACACGAAGTTCGAACTCGCCGCCTGCTCGACGGAGGTGGAAGCGGCCCAGGCGATGCTCGACCGGGCGATCGCACTGCACGTCGAGGGAGAGCTCACCGGCGCCGATGCGGCAAGGACGAAGCTGTTCTGCACGGAGATGCAGCAGCGGGTGGTCGACCGCTGTCTGCAGCTCTTCGGTGGCTACGGCTACATGATGGAGTATCCGATCGCGCGGCTCTACACCGATGCCCGGGTGGCCCGCATCTACGCGGGCACGAGCGAAGTCATGAAGGTGATGATCGCGAAGTCGCTCGGTCTGTAACTGGCATTTGGCCTGACAAACAGCCTGACCTGCAGCTGGTCGGCCCTGTGACGGCCGCCTAAACCCAATGTGCTGAGACCCTTGTCACAGCGGCCAAACCTACCTACTGTGTGTTCACTAGGTTGGTTAAGCGCCGAGGAGACCAGTGTCAGCCCCTGAGCCCGCCGGACCGGATCTGGGATCACCCAGGAGGCCGTACGCGACGTTGTTCGCCAAAGGTGAGGACCGCCGCCAGCGGATCCTGGCCGTGGCGGAGAGGCTGCTGGCGCGCAACGGATGGCGCAGCACCTCTCTCGCGCAGATCGCCCGGGAAGCCGGTGTCACGCCCGCAGGTCTGCTGCACCATTTCGAGT
Source organism: Mycobacterium sp. 4D054 (assembly GCF_052245755.1). Taxonomy (NCBI): domain Bacteria; kingdom Bacillati; phylum Actinomycetota; class Actinomycetes; order Mycobacteriales; family Mycobacteriaceae; genus Mycobacterium; species Mycobacterium sp. 4D054. The sequence continues at coordinate 46,649 of NZ_JBQQCF010000037.1, read as the reverse complement.
CCAAGGAGCAACTGCTCAACGCGGTGCTCGACGCGCGCGACGCCGACGACGACGCGCACGCCGACCGGTCCGGCGACCTCATCGCCGAGCTCACCCGGGTGCCCAAACGCTTCGAACGGTCACCCGAGCTGGTCGGAACCTTCATGGTGCTGCTGGCCGAGAACCTCGCCCCCGATGCGCCGCTGCACGATCGCCTGCACAAGCGTTACCGCGCGGCGGCCGACATCATCAAAGACCTCCTCGTTCGTGGTCAGCGAGAAGGGCTGTACCGCAATGACTTCGACGCGGCTACCAAGGCCACGGAGATTCTCGCCTTCATCAACGGAATGGAGATCCAATGGTTACTCGATCCCTCAATCCCGCTGACCGAGGTGTACCAGGGGTACGCGGAGTCGCTGGCCCGCGATCTGGCCCAGCCCAGACCGACATGAGGTACCGGCTGGACGTGGTGTCCCCGACGGTGCTGGACGCGGTGCGGTTCGCCGGTGGCTGGATCTACGACCGCGTCATGGCGGGCTGGGACGTGACCGTGCTGGTCGGCAGCGACGAAGATGTGCGCCCCCTGGAGATCCTCGGAGCCGACACCGCGGACCTGGAGTCTGTGCTGGAGTCGTGGGAACAGCGGCCGCACCCGCAGACCGTCGCGGTGGCCGCCGACCTGTTCGGCTGCGACGACCGCGTCCGTCGCGGAGTGCTCGGCGCGCTCGACCAGGGCGCCACCGAGGTGACCCTGTGGGGTGGGCCGGTGCCCTCCGATCTCAACAGCAGCGTGGGACCGGTCGAACACCGCCTCAGCGCGGCGGCCCGCGCCTTCAAAGCGCAGGCGCTGGCGGCGGCGTCCGGTGCCGGGCAGACGATCGCCCCCGCCGAGATCTTCTGTAGCGGCATGATGGCCTCGGTGGCAGCCGACCTGGTACCCGCCAGCTGAGGGTTCACCGCAGGTCGATCAGCACCTTGCCGACGGCGCGACCGTCAGCGACCAGTCGCAGTGCGGCCGCGGTCTCCTCGAGCGGGTAGACCGCGCCGACGTGCGGTACCGCTCGGCCGGAGACGAGCAACTCACGCAGCTCGGCCTCGTTCCGGTCGAACTCGTCGGCGGGCACGTCCTGGAACTGGAAACCGTGCACGTGAATACCCTTGATCAGCACCAGGTTCAACGGGATTTTCGGAATCGTGCCGGACGCGAACCCGATCGTCACGAAGCGCCCGCCCCGGCCCAGCGAGCGCAGCGCCGGCTCGCTGAGAGCCCCGCCGACCGGGTCGAGCACCACATCGGCACCGGCTGGCAAACAATCCCGGAGCGCGCCGCGCAGGTCGCGTTCTCGGTGATCGACCACCTGTGCCGCCCCGTATTCCGCTGCGACCGACAGTTTCTCGGAAGAGGACGCCACGGCCACGACATGGGCCCCGAGTGCGGAACCCAGTTGCACCGCGGCCAGACCCACCCCGCCACCGGCGCCGAGCACCACCAGCCGTTCGCCGGCGCGTAGCCGCGCCACTGACCGCAACGCATGGTAGGCCGTGCGGTGGGCGACCCCGGACGCGGCGGCGGTCCGCGCGTCGATCCCGTGCGGGACGTGCGCGAGGGCCTTCGCGTCGACCACCACCTCCTGCGCGAACGCCCCTGACATGCCGGTCCCGCTCACCCGGTCACCGACGGCGAAACCCCCGACGCCCGAGCCTATTCCGTCGACCACGCCGGCGAATTCGCTGCCCGGCACAAAGGGGGGCGGAACCTCGATCTGATACGTGCCCGCCACCAGGAGCACGTCGGGGTAGTTGACCGCCGCCGCTTCCACTCGGACGCGCACCTGACCGGGCGCGGCGCCGGGCGTCGTGCGCTCCTCGATGCGCACCACCTCGGGAGGCCCGTGCACCGGGCACACTGCAGCACGCACGGCGCGGCTAACCCCGGTAGTCCGTGGACTCGGCCAGCTCGGCGGCCGAGGCCATCAACTCCGTCACCACCGGACCGAACGCCAGCAGCTTCTCGTCGTCACCGGCGCGCTGATAGCCCTGTTCCAGCACGATGGCCAGTTTCCACTTCGCCAGCACCAGGTAGTAGTCAAGGTCGTCGACCTGGCGCCCCGACACCGCCGCGTAATGCGCGACGACCTCGTCGCGTGACGGCATGCCGCCCATGTCGACATACGCCATTTCCGACGGCTCCGGGTCGGCTGTGTCTTCACCCCGATCCGCTCCTTGCGTGAGCGACGGCCATGACTGCACCATCCACCCCAGGTCGAGCTTCGGGTCACCGACCGTGCCCATCTCCCAGTCGACGATCGCGGCCAACTGCGCCGGGGCCCCGTGCCGGTACATGACATTCGCGAACTGGTAATCCCCATGCATGAGGCCGGGGATGAAGTCCAGCGGCTTGTGTGCGCGCAGCCAGCCCGTGGCGACCTCGAGTCCCGGCAGTTCGCGGTTCTTGACCCGCTCGAGGAAGCCGATCCAGCGGTCCACCTGACGTTCGTGGAAGCCGTCCGGCCGGCCCAGGTCGTGCAGGCCCCTGGCGCGCCAGTCCACCTTGGACAGCAGCGCAATGCCCTCGGCCAGTTGATAACTGAGCCCAGGTCGAGAGGACAGGTCGCTGTCGAACGGTTCCGGCCACCTGCCGTGGGTGTCCATCGGCGACCACCCGTCGACGTAGCCCATCAGGTAGAACGGTCGGCCCAGCACCGAGGAGTCGTCGCAGACACCGATCGCCGCGGTGTGCGGGACGTCGGTCCCGTCCAGCGCCTCGATGATGCGCCATTCCCGCAGGATGCCTTTGTCCCGGTCAGCCGGCGCGCCGGGAGGCGGCATCCGCAGCACGCAGCGGTGTTCACCGCGGTTGATCTCGAAGATGACGTTCTGGGTGCCACCGGACAGGAAACGGGCACTCAGCGGTTCGCCTTTGCCCGGCAACGCAGCCCGGTCCATCCAATCGGCGAGGCGTGCTGTGTCGATGTCGCTCACAGGTTGCCCACCTCGTGTTCGAGGTAGTCGGCATACTTCGCCTGTGCCGCTTGCCGTTTGGCCGGGATCCACTCCGACGGCCAGGTGCCTTCCGCAGGCTGGTGATCGCGCAGCACCTGCTTCGCGACCGTCGTCTTGTGCACCTCGGTGGGCCCGTCGGCCAGGCCCATCACCGCGGCGCCGGTCACCATCCCGAGGAACGGCACCTCGTTGGTCACGCCGAGCGCGCCGTGGACCTGCATCGCCCGCCACGCGATGTCGTGCAGGACGGTGGGCATCACGACCTTGACCGCGGCGATGTCTTTGCGGACCTTCTTGTAGTCGTTGTACTTGTCGATCTCCCAGGCGGTGTACAGCACCATCAGCCGGAACTGCAGCAGTTGGGCGTACGAGTCGGCGATGTAGCCCTGCACGAACTGCTTGTCCGACAACCGACTGCCCTGTGTCTCGCGGCTGAGCGCCCGTTCGCACATCATGTCCAGCGCCTTCCGGGCGAGCCCGATGGTTCGCATCGCGTGGTGAATTCGGCCGCCGCCCAGACGGGTCTGGGCGATCACGAACGCCTGCCCTTCACCACCGAGCAGCGCGTCGGCCGGCACCCGGACGTTGTCGTAGTGGATCAGCGCGTGTGACCCGTGTTCGGCGCCTTCGCCGTACAGGCCCGCGTTGCGCACGATGTTCACCCCGGGAGTGTCGGTGGGCACCAGGAACATCGACATGCCCTGATACGGGCTGACATCGGGATTGGTCACTACCATGACAATCAGGAACGAGGCGGTCGAGGCGTTGGAGGAGAAGAACTTCCAGCCGTTGATCACCCAGTCGTCGCCGTCACGCACTGCCGACGTGGTGAACATCGTCGGGTCTGCCCCGGCGTGCGGTTCGGTCATCGAATAGCAGGAGAACAGCTCGCCGTCGAGCAGCGGACGCAGGTAACGCTGCTTCTGATCATCGGTGCCGTAATGGGCGATGATCTCGGCGTTGCCGGTATCGGGAGCCTGACACCCGAACACGATCGGTGCCCACTGGGAACGGCCCAGGATCTGGTTGAGCAGTGCGAGCTTGAGCTGACCGTACCCCTGCCCGCCGAGATCGGCGCCCAGGTGGGTTGCCCACAACCCGCGGCTGCGCACCTCCTGTTTGAGGGGTTCGATCGCCTCACGCCGTTTGCCTTCCAGCGGCGTGAACTGCTGATGCGGCCACACGAGGTCCAGCGGTTCGACCTCTTCTCGGACGAACTCGTCGGCCCAGTCGAGCACCTTTTGGTACTCGGGGTCGGTTTCGAAATCCCACATGGCGGCCTCCTTGTCGTTATCGCGTGGTGCGGTGACGCAATCCGTCGATCAACGTGGTGATGTCGGCGGTGACCACTGTGGCGAACGAGCGCTGGCCGAACGCGCCGGCCGCCCAGTGCCGCGCGCCTTCACTCACCATGGTCTGCGCCAGGTAGGCGAGGTGCGCCACATCCACCGCAGCGGGCAGCTTTCCGTCGGCTCGCGCGCGGGTGAAGAGTTCGGTGAACATGTCGGCGTCGAACTCTGGTGGACTGCCGTCGGCGAGGATGCGGTGTTCGTGCCGGTAGCCCTCGAGGATGGTCTCGATGATGAGCTCGCGCGGATTGCGTGCCATCGACTGCTCGAAGGCTCGTAACGCCGCCTCAATCACGGATTCGACCTCGTAGGGCTTCTTCAGCAGGCCATGGATCGTGCGATGTGCCGATTGGGTCGACAGCACGCCCACTTCGAAGAGCACGTCTTCCTTACGGGGGAAGTAGAAGTAGAACAGCGCCTTCGAGACGCCCGCTGCGGTGCAGATGTCGGCGACCGTCGTCGACCCGTATCCCTTGGTACGCCACAAAGCCATCGCGGCCTGGACGAGCATCCGTTTCGTCTCACGCGACCGGGCACGCTGGAACGAGGCACGGCGCTGACCACGGTCAGCAGCTGCCTCAGGCTCGATCACCGCCACAGTGGAGAAATTAACAGGTACTGCCGACGCTGCCAATAGTTGACCGGCGTCTAACTAACGTAGTTCGAGCATGCGGGCACCTGACCGATCCGTGCTCGGGCGGCGGCACGCCGCTGGAGTTGCGGGGTACCTACGCCGTCGGGCAGTCCGAACAGGTCGCGGCAGAATGACCCTGTGGCGGTTCTCAAGATTGCGGCGGCGGCGTTCGCCTTTCTGGCGCTGCTCGCCGGTGGCCTGCAGCTGGCGGCCTTCGCGTCGGGTGGATGGGCCCGCCATCTGATCCTCGGCGTGTTCGCGTGCGCCGTCGGAGTGTCGGTGGCTGCTGCGGTGATTGTGTCGGTGGTGCGGTCGCGACGCTGACGGGCGCCGTCTGTCGAGGCTTCTGTCAGAGCTCTGCGAGGGCTGCCGACAGGAATTGTGCCGTGCGCTGGCTGGATTCGCGCCGTCGGTGGGTGTCGTCGCCGAGCGGGACGATCCGTGCGGCGAGGTCGGTGACGCCGGCGTCGCGGTACGCGCGCAACCGTGCCAGCACCGCCGCTTCGTCCCCGGCCGCCATGGTGTCGCCGACGTCCTCGGCGTCTCCGTGTTCCAGCAGTGCGACGTAGTTGGGGGAGAAGTGGGCGTGGCCGAGGACCTCGCTGGCATGGGCGCGGGCGTCGGCGGCCTGATCGTTGGTGCACAGCACGACCGGAACGCCGGCGACGATGCGGGGTGCCGGGCGGCCGGCCGCCTCGGCGGCGGCGGCGATGCGCGGAGCGACGTGTTCGGCGATCGCACGCTCATCGGCCATCCACAGAATGGTGCCGTCGGCCTGTTCCCCCGCGATACGCAACATCGTCGGTCCGAGTGCGGCCAGCAGCAGCGGCGGTGCGCCGTCGGTCACGTCGACGGGACTGTGCACGTGGTACTCGTCGTTGTCGACGTCGACCCGACCCGGCCCACCGAATGCCCCCTGCAGGACGTCGAGCGCGGCGCGCAGCCTGCGCACCGGTCGGTCGTAGGAAAGGCCCAACTGTCCGTTGATGATCCAGTCGTGGGACAGCCCCAGGCCGAGCGTGAAACGGCCGCCGCACGCGGCGTTCGTCGTCAGGGCCTGCTGCGCCAGGATCATTGGGTGACGTGTCTGGATCGGCACCACCGCCGTGCCGATCTCGATGGCGGTGGTCGACGCGCCGAGCAACGCCATCGCGGTCATCGCGTCCAGATAGCCCGGAACCTGCGGAAACCAGAACGAGCTGAACCCGGCGGCTTCCGCCGCAACACCGTCGGCGAGCAGGCCCGCCAGGCGGTCGGATCGGGGGCGCTCCTTGTCGGAGCCGACCATCAGGCCAATGCGCATGGCGCTCCTTGATCACGGCACATGGCGGTCCCATTCGTGCGGCACCACCGGATAGAACGGTGCGGCGAACAGCGGCTGCGCACCGGTGTCCTGCCAGCGCGTGGTCAGTGCCGGCGCCAGCCGCCGCGCCGTGTCGACGGGGTCGTCGTCGAGGAAACAGTACGAGAGGGTCTGCCCGGCAGGCGCATTCGCGAGCCGCGCTCCGACAGGCAGCGTGGTCGCCGACCACACTCCTGCCACGCCATCGACATCGAGAAGCTCCGTCGGCGCGGATCCGGCCGTTTCGAGGAGCAGGTACACGCCCCGCGTCGGCCACCACGGCAGGACATCCGCGCCGACCTTGACGCGCGGCGCGGCGACCTTCTCGGCGACGTCGTAGACGCCGCGCTCGACCGGCGGCAGCAGCGGGAGCTTCCGCCCGGCTTCACCGAGCGCCTTCGACAGGGAAAGGAACGACTCCATACCGCCGGGATCGGTGAAGAAGTACGTCATCACGTGGTCGATGTCGTCGTGGCGGTCGCGACTGAACGCGCGGGCGGAGCGGCACGCGGGCGTCGACACCAGCCGCAGCGATGCGCGGACCGCCGACATCCTGTGCTGCTCGGGCCGGTGGTCGAGGGTGTGCCAGCGCAGATAATCGGCGTCGGTACCGTCGGGGTGGCGTCTGGCCATGGACACAAACAGGGTCGTGACATCTCCGCGACCTTCGGCCAGGACGCCAGGGACTTGGTCGGAGGGTGTGCCGGGTAGCTGCATTGCCGGGTCCCTTCAGTCCGCGGCCGCACGTAGCATCTCGGGGCGCCGCGCCTCGATCATCCGCCGGAAGCCTTCGCGCCACGGCACTTTCGTGGTTCCGAGCACCTCGTGCATACGGGTGACATCCGGCCACAGTGGAGTGTGCGCGTCGGGGGTGTACTCGAATATCGGCGCGACACCGACGAGTTCGCCCATGTAGCGGCAATAGTCCTCGACGCTGACCGTCTCGCTGCCGGCCCAGTTGACGACCTGCGGTGGTGTCGCCGCGACCTCCATGGCGCGGATGCCGAGCTCGACATAATCGTCTTCGTAGATCGGGTTGTAGTTGTTGGGCCTGTCCGGATGCAACCGGATGGGCCTGCCCGCCAGGATCGCGTCGAGGCGGTCGGCCGGCGCGCCGCCCTCCGGTCCGTAGGTCGAGCAGATGCGGATGACCGTCAGCGGGATGCCGTGCCGGTGTGCGATCCATCCGCACACAGCCTCGGCGGCCACTTTGGAGAAGCTGTAGTTTGCGCGCAGTGGAACCCCAGGTGGGTCGTCCTCGGTCAGCGGGCGCTGCCCCTGGTAGCCGTAGATCGAACCGGTCGAGCACAGCACGAAACCCTTGGCCGAACGGCAGTGGTAGAGCAGATCGCCCGAGCGCTGTGCGTTGGTCTCGAGGCACCGGGTCCAGCCGCTTAGCCCCGGGTCCACCGCGGCATGGAAGACGTACGCGAAGTCGCTTGGCACATCGGACAGATCGCCGATACTGAGATCGAGCGCAAGCGGTGTGACACCGGCCGCCGTGAGCTTGTCGCGGTCGGCCGGATCGCGCAGACGGGCCGCACCCCACACCTCGTTGTGGGGTGCCAGGGCGCGTGCGATCGGATACGCGATCTTGCCGGTGGCACCGGTGATCAAGATCTTCTCACCGTGCAGCATGCGTGCTCTCCGTTCGCTCTTCAGTCATAGCGCATCCGAGCCGCGGACTGCCTGTGCGGTGACGGCGGCGGCCCGGGCGCCCGCACGCCGGGTCAGGTAGTCGATCTGCAGGTGGATCGAGTAGAGAACCAGTGGCGGAAGGACGACGAACGGGATGTTCTCGCCGATGAACTTGAAGCCGAGTCCGAACGCTCCCTGCCCGATGTTGCTGAAGCCGGCGCCGACCTCGGCCAGGAAGTACACAGCTGTGCTGCTCATCAGTACGGCGCAGCCCGTAAAAGTGATCCACAGACACTTGATCCGTGCCTCATCCGGCAGTCCCGGGCGGACCAGACGGGTCCACATCACGAACACGGTGACGCCGGTGAGCACCCCGACGATCTCGAGTGCGAAGATCCACGGATTGCCGCTGACATACCGGGTGTCGGCCAGGCCGTACTGCCACCACAGCCATTTCCATCCCGGGTCCGTGGTGGGTGCCCACAGGCCGAGCGGATGGCCGATGAGGAACATCAACTCGTAGCCGACCTGACTACCCGCGGTGTACGGCAGATAGAACAACGTCAGCTCGGCGGCCTTGTCGAGCCGAGTCCGCTTCTCGCCGGGCGCATTCCACAAAATGACGAACGGCAAAAGCATGACCGGGATGCCGAAGATCAGGTTGACGACCACGTCGGTGGTGAACGTCGGTGCGATGAGACCTACGCTGACACCCACGGTCACCGACAGGAACATCGCGAAGGTGATGATCCCGGTGTAGGTGTAGATCCTCAGTCGGTGTGGCGCCCATGGTTGGGCGAGGTTCGGCTCGCGTGCGTCCGCTGTCAACAGGTCATCGGGCATCTGGCAACCTCCGCCGCGGTGTATATCAACTACTTGTCAACCTCGGCGAGCATATATGCAGGTCGGTCGTGGGGCGGAGAGTTCGCGCAGGGCGGCCAGAAACAGTTGGTCCATCCGCGGGGTCAATTCGGCCAGTGTCGTCCCACTGGCATGGCATGCCGAACCGAAGACCCGCCAGTGCGTCGGCGTCGGTGGTCGCGCCGATCGTCAGGCACAGGCAGCCCGCGCCGCCGGCCCGCAGCTCCTCGAGTGCCTTTCGGGAATCGGCCTCGGCGTAGCGTCCCTCGTATCCGTCGTCGTACGGATGACCGTCGGACAGCACCAGCAGCAACCGATTCGGTGTGCCCGCCTGCTTTTCCAGGATCTCCCCGGCGCCTCGGATCCCGGCTCCCAGCCGTGGTCGCGTCCCAGCCGGTACGCCATCGCCTCGACGAACCGGGTCTTGCCGCACCCGGTTGGGCCTTCAACAGCACCGAAGACCCGCGGCGCGCCGCGGCGAGGAACACCTCGACCTCGCGACCGGACGCGCGGTAGAACGGTGGCGGGCAGGACGCGTCGGCCGCCGGCCGGGCTCTACTGGCCGTCAACGCTGTTCGCGCCCTGGATCGGCACCACCGGCGGCAACGTCACCCCTTCCGGCAACACGAGTTCACCGTCGTGGTTGACGAATCCCGAATGCTTGGTCGGAAGCGGCAAATCAGGATTCGGGGAGGGTCGGTCGGTTCCCTCGCCGCAGATACCGGGGTTGAAGTAAGACCGCTTCTGCACGTCTTCCGGCCATGGATCAGCGTGCATGCCGAGCCAGGTGGCCGGCACGTTGTAGAACAGGAAGAAGCACGCGCTGACTCCGCCGAAGATCGCCAGGAAGCGGACGAACTGCTGTTTGACGAATCCGCCCCGTATGTTGTCCAGTCCGCGTTCGACCACCGTGCGGCCCCGGTCATCGGTGAAGAAGCGCAGGCAGCACAGCGCGGCCTGGACACCACCCCACATGAGACCCTCGTAGATCGGCCATTGGTAATACGTGCCTGCGTTGAACGACAACGACTGGATGGCGCCGGGATAGGAGTAGAAGCCGATCGGCAGGAGGATGAGTCCCTCCATGATGAAGTCGAAGACGATCGCGATCGCGTAGGTGACCAGGATGAGGCGCAGATTGCTGATCGACGGCCACCGGTTCTTGATCTTTCGCATAATCGCGCATCCGACGATGGTCAGCAGCAGTACGCCGTACATGTAGCCGGGAATGTTGGTGAGCAGCGGCTCGGGCACAGTGTGGCCGGGCTCCTCGTGGGCCACCCAGCCGGGGATGTGCGGGGCCCAGGAACCCTGGTTGTACAGCCACGCGTTGTAGGTGCACCAGGTGCTGTAGTAGTTCAGCATCGGGTCCTGGAACATCATCAGGCCCATCGACACCAGCAGCATGCCGTCGAGCGTGATGCGCCTCTCCCGCACCCAGGGCCGGATGAGGAAGAACCAGAGGGCGAACGGCAGGCCGATCCACAGCACGACGGCGTTGGCGATCAGCGGGACTTTCATGTACATCGGTGGCTCGGTCGGGCCCCCCGACACCGACTCGAAGTACGGCCCGGTGACCCACCGGATGAACACATAGAGCGTGTACGCCAGGAACACGGCGCCGACCGTCGCCCAGATTCTGACAGCGCCTGACGAAGACGGCTTCTGGTGCCCGAGTTCGGCAATCGGGGTGGCCGATTCGGTGACGGCCGGCTTCTTGGACAGATCGCTCATCCGGTTTCCCCTCGCTGAAGGCAGTCGTCCGCACGCGTTCGCAACGCAGCGGGGCGACCCGACGGATGCGAATATACTCATCGGTATCTGAGAATCCAATGGGTTGCTCAGATTCTGTGGCAGACTTTTCGGCATGGCGGAGCGGTGGACCCGGGAGCGCAGGCTGGAGCACACTCGCTCGGTGCTGCTCGATGCCGCTGAAGAAGTCTTTGCGGAAAAAGGTTTCACCACAGCCACTCTCGATGACATCGCACGTGCCGCCGGGTACACCAAGGGTGCGATCTACAAGCACTTCACCGCCAAGGAGGATCTGTTCCTTGCGGTGAGTGACCGCTACTGGCGCCGCTACTTCGACAATTTCGCCGAGGTGATGTCGAGTGCGAGCCGGGTTGGCGCCCACGAGCTCGACGAGATCGCGGGCCGCTGGCGCCAACTCAGCATCGACCGGGGCGCCGAACATGCCGCGCTCGGAATGGAGTTCACGCTGTATCTGCTGCGCAACCCCGAGGCGCGCGATCGTGTCGCAGCCAAGCGCGCCGAGGTCGTCGAGCAGTTGGCGTCATTCATCAACGAAGGAATGGAGCGCCTCGGCGCGACGCTGTTGATCTCGCCGAGGTTGTTCGCTCAGGCGCTGGTCGCGACGAGCGATTCCGTCGTACTGGGCAGCCAGCTCGACGATGTCGACCTGTACCGCCCGATCGTCGAGATGTACACGTCGGTCATCAAGCTGCCGGACTGATCTCGGGCTCGCCTGTTGCGAGCAGACGCAAAGTCGCACGTTCACAACCACTTTCATGCGAATTTGTGTCTGCTCGGCTTAAAAAAATACATACTTGTATGTGAAATACGACTGTGTATAGTTGTCGGCAGGCATCGCCGACACACAGGAGTGATCGCGTCTATGACCACGACACAGCCATTACGCCCGGGGGAGTGGTTCGACACCGGCATGGGCCTGGAGGACATAGACCTGAGCCGGTACCGCATGGACATCAGCACGGACCGGTACACCGACCCCGACTATGTCCAGCGTGAGCACGAGAGCATCTGGATGCGCGTATGGCAGGTGGCCGGGCGGGCATCGGAACTGCCTGAGGTGGGCGACTGGATGGAGTACCGCCTGCTCGACCAGTCCTTCCTACTGGTGCGCGGCAAAGACGGCCAGATCCGCGGTTTCGTCAACGCCTGCCGGCACCGCGGCAACAAGCTGTGCGTCGGCCGGGGGAATGCCAAGCGCGGCCTGCTCTGCCAGTACCACCTGTGGAGCTACGACCACGAGGGCCGGCTCAAAGGTGTGCTACGGGAGAAGGAGAATGTGCTGACCGCACTCGACAAGGAGGGGCTCGGCCTCTTCCCGGTCTCGGTCGAGTGCTTCGGCGGCTTCATCTTCGTCAACCCTGACCCCCAGGCCGCTCCGCTGGTCGAGTTTCTGGGCCAGGAGGTCGTCGACCTGCTCTCCCCGTACCACCTCGACGAGATGGACACGGTGCTCGATGTACGGGAAGCGCTGAACTGCAACTGGAAAGTGGTGATGGACGCCTTCGAAGAGGGCTATCACATCTCCGGGATACACCCTCAGTTGCTGCAGGTGATCATGATCGACCCGAGCACCACCCGCTACAAGTTCTTCGACAAGCACAGCGTCTCGTGCGCTCCGTTCGAGGTGGCCGGCAAGGCGTACGGTCTGGAGGAGCAGCTTGAGGGCATCATGAGCCTGCCCGAGACGTTCCCGTCGGTAACGGCCGTGTTGCCGCGCTTCCAGGAGCTGGTCGCCGACTACCGCGACGGTGGCGGCGAATTGAAGCTCCCCGACGGTGTGACTCCGAGGACCCTGCTGCAGCGCGCGACCCGCGAGACGCTGACCGGCATGGGGTTCGATGTCAGTGCGCTCACCGATGCCCAGATGAGTGACAACCACGGGTGGGTGCTGTTCCCGAACTTCTTCATGACCGTGCGGGCCGGTGAGGCGACCGTCATCCTGGCCCAGCCGCACGAGAGCGGTGACCCCAACAAGTGCTACTGGCACATCATCAGTGTGATGTGGCTGCCCGACGAGTACAAAGAAGCGCTGCGCGCCCAGCGCATCGATGTGACCGAGCCGGGCGAGTACAAGTACTTCACTGCGCTGCAACAAGATTACGAGCAGATGCCGCGACAGCAGTTGGGCTTGCGGAACAAACAGCTCGACCACATGTCGCTGGTGAAAGAAGAGGTGGTGATCGCCCACTACCACTCGGTCATCGACCGCTATCTCGATGCGGCACAGGGGGTGGCGCCGTGAGCCTGCAGGAAATCGCGGAGCAGCACCGTGGGAACGCTAGAACGGTCCTGCAGTACGCGATCACGACCAAGCAGATCGTCGACAGCGCCAAGGGGCCGGGGTTCTCCATCGAGAGCTGGAATCCGCTGCGCGACTTGATCGCCACCGACGAGTTCGTCCGCGTCGGCAACTTCAAGGAAGTGATGGACTGGGATGACTACGCCGCATTCCTGACCAACTGGGCGCCCAACGCGGAATGGGACTGCACGTTCAAACGGGTGACAGAGAACGACGGTGTCGTTTTCCTCGAGCTCGAAGAGCGTAGCTCGGTGGGCGATTTCCACAGTGTGGTCAACTCGCTGTCGGTGTACGAGTTCACCGCGGACGGCAGAGTGCGTCGCATCGACGTCTACCTTCAGATGGCGCTTCCGTCGGCCGATCTGCTCAAAGGCTATGAGGGCATTGATATCTCGTCAGACATTTCACAAGCCTAATTGGCCGGCTCGACGTTGGCGAGGATCATCTCCAGAAACGGCCGCGACAGATCCTCGCCGTCGATGTGGCTGCCCAGCGTGACACCCTCATTGGTCGCGATCAGGACTCGGGACAGGGTGGTCGCGGGTATGCGCATCCGGCCGCCGATCTTCTCGACATGGCTGGTGATGTACTCGGCCAGAGAATCGGCTGTCTGCCGCCGCTGCTCGGCGACCCTGGCCCGCGCCTCGGGATTGCGCACCAGGAACAGAGTAAACTCGTATCCCAGTGCGGCACGGTCCGGATTGCCGATCGTCAACTCCCGCCATCGCTCGGCGAGTTTGTCGACATCCATCTCGTCGAGCGACTGGAACGACTCGACGATGTCGGTGAAACCGTCCAGGAACCTCTGCAGTTGTCGCTCCATCACCGCCAGGAAGAGTTCCTCCTTGGTGCCGAAATGCGAGTAGATGGCGCCCCGCGTGTACCCGGCCGCATCGGCGATCACTTCCAGCGCCGCGGCGCCAAAACCTTGCCGTGCGACGACCTCTTCGGCGGCATCCAGCAGCAGCGAACGGGTGTGCTCGACACGCCGTTGCCTCGTCCACCGCTCTGCCATCTGGTCATTCTCCCAACCCGGGCCTGCCTCCGGTGGCGCACCCCTTTGAAGAAATTTATTCATTCTTGTATCTGGAATACACCGCTGTATATTCAACGTAGCAGGCGTCGGAGTCGCCGCAGCCGGTTCGCGCCCGGTCGGTTGATGAAAGGAATTGACACGCAATGGATCTGGTAGAGCGGATCGCGAAACACCGCCGGATGGCCGAGAGCTACCGCGACAAGTACGTCCTGCAGAAGGTGCAGGAGGGCGAGACGTACGACGAGTGGGAGTTCGCCGACGACGCGGTGTATACCTCGCCGTACTTCGTCGCCGAGCAGGAACTGGTCCTCAAGGACGTCGCCACCCACTGGGACACCGCCGCCACGATCGAGGCGAAGGCCTACGGTGTCACCTTCCCCGACTGGAAGCCGGTCGACTTTAAGGTGTGGCCTGCCGAGAACGGGTTCGTGCAGCGGTACCGCTGGGAGGGAACCAACGTCAACACGGGCGAGACGATGGGCTTTTACTCCATCAGCTTCGTCGAGACCAACGACGACTGCCAGATCGTGCACTGGTCCACCTACGTCAACGACGAGGAGTACGGCCCCTTCCTTGAGGCCGCAATCGGAGCCAGGGGCCCCTTCCACGGTGACGGGTATATGCAGGCCCTGGCCCGGCACTTCGAGAAGCACAGCATCACGCTCTGACCACCGTCGAGAAAGGGGTCCCGCGATGACGGCCAGCGCGACCGATGAGCTCTACTACGACCCGTGGCATGCCGACCTGAATGCCGATCCGTACCCGATGTTCAAACGGTTCCGTGACGAAGCGCCGTTGTACTACAACGAGACTCACGACTTCTATGCTCTCAGCCGCTTCGACGACGTGAACCGCACGCTGGTCGACCACCAGAATTTCAGCTCCGCCCGCGGTGTCGTGCTGGAGATCATCAAGTCCGGCATGGAGATTCCGCCCGGGTTGCTCATCTTCGAAGACCCGCCGATCCACGACATCCACCGCGGGCTGCTCGCGTGCGCATTTACCCCGCGCAAGATCAATGCGCTGGAGCCGATGATCCGCGAGTTCACCAAGAAGTGTCTCGATCCGGTGGCCGGTGCCAACCGCTTCGACTTCGTCAAGGATCTCGGTGCGGTGATGCCGTTGCGTGTCGTCGGCATGCTGTTCGGGATACCGGAGGACTACCAGCGCCGGGTGCAGGAAGACGGTGACCGGCATGTGCGCACCGAGCGCGGCGGGCGGATGACCGACAACCCGGACGGCGGGCTCACCGACGGAGAGGTGTTCGCCGACTTCATCGACTGGCGCACCGACCATCCCGCCGACGACCTCACGACCGAACTGCTCAACGCCGAGTTCGAGGACGAGACGGGGGTGACGCGCAGGCTGCGCCGCGACGAATTGCTGATGTTTATGAACGTCGTCGCGGTGGCGGGCGCGGAGACGACGACACGGCTCATCGGATGGTCGGGCAAGCTGCTGTCCGAGCATCCCGATCAACGTCGCCGACTCGCCGCCGACCGGTCATTGCTGCCGGGCGCGATCGAGGAGATCCTGCGCTATGAGCCGCCCGCGCTGCAGGCCGCGCGCTACGTGACCAGCGACGTCGTCTTCCACGGAATCACGGTGCCGGAAGGCAGTGCGATCCTCACCCTGATCGGTGCGGCGAACCGCGACGAACGCAGGTTCGGTGAGCGCGCAGAGGATTTCGACGTCACGCGGTCGCCGCGGCAGCATCTGACCTTCGGGGTCGGGGCCCACTACTGTCTGGGCAATGCGCTGGCGCGCATCGAAGGCCGCATCGCGCTCGAAGAGATCCTCAACCGCTTCCCCGACTGGGAGGTCGACCTCGACGCCGCGGTCTTCTCGTCGTCGTCGGCGGTTCGTGGCTGGGACAGCATGCCGGCGGAGGTGAACCGATGACCGGACGGGTAAAGGGCAAGGTCGCTTTCGTCACGGGCGCCGCGCGGGGTCAGGGGCGAAGCCACGCGATCAAGTTCGCCGAAGAAGGCGCAGACATCATCGCCATCGACGTCTGCAAGAACGTCGACCACGTACAACTTGAGATGGCGACCCTGGGCGATCTGGTGGAAACCAAGGAGCGCGTCGAGGCGCTGGGCAGGCGCATCGTCGCCGAGGAGGTCGACGTCCGCGACTTCGACGCGATGAAGGCGGTCGTCGACCGCGGTGTCGCCGAGTTGGGGCGCCTCGACATCATCCTGGCCAATGCCGGCATCGGCAACGGCGGGCAGACTGTCGAGACGCTGGACGAAGCCGTCTGGCAGACGATGATGGACATCAACCTGACCGGCGTGTGGAAGACGGTGAAGGCAGGCATTCCGCACATCGTCGAAGGCGGGCGCGGAGGATCGATCGTGTTGACCAGCTCGGTGGCCGGAATGAAGGCATATCCGCAGATGAGCCAATATGTTTCGGCCAAACACGGCGTCGTCGGGCTGATGCGCTCCTGCGCGGTCGAACTCGCACCCCACATGATCCGAGTCAACAGCGTGCACCCCACACACGTGAACTCGCCGATGGTGATGAACGATGAGACCTTCCGGCTGTTCCGTCCCGATCTGGAGAACCCGGGTCCGGACGACATCGCGCCGATCTGCCAGATGTTCCACAGCATGCCGCGGCCGTGGGTGGAGGTCGGGGACATCACCAATGCCGTGATGTTCTTCGCCTCCGACCACTCGCGCTATGTCACCGGGGTGTCGATGCCGATCGATCTGGGCAGCTGCCTGAAATGAGGCTGACGCCGCTGCCGGCCGAGCAGTGGGACGACGACGTCGTCCGTGCCCTCTCGGTCATGATGCCGCCCGAGCGGGCGCAGCCCGACAAGGTCGGCAACATGCTCGCGACGTTCGCGCGCCACCCGCGGCTGACGAAGGCGTACCTGACCTTCAACATGCACCTGCTGGTGACGACGACGCTGCCGAAGCGGATCACCGAGACCGTCGTGCTGCGCACGGCGGTGTGCCGCGGGTCGGAATACTTGTGGGACCACCACGTGCCGCTCGCCACGCGCGCAGGGCTCACCGACGACGAAGTGGACGGTATCAGGTCCGGTGTTCTACCGGAGGCGATCGACGCAGCGGTACTCGCCGCCGTCGACGAACTGCACTCACGCGCAGTCGTGAGCGAGGACACCTGGCGCCGGCTGTCCGAACACCTCGACGAGCAGCAGCTGATGGACCTGGTGTTCACGGCTGGCGGCTACGGCACGCTGGCGATGGCCATCGAGACGTTCGGCATCGAAGACGAGGCCTAACGCGGCGCGATCGCAACGGATTTCGTCTCGGTGAAGGAGTCGATGCCCTCACGGCCGAGTTCGCGGCCGTGGCCGCTGGCCTTCACCCCGCCGAACGGCGCGAAAGGGTACGGGGAGTCGTTGGCGATGCGTTCGGCGACGTCGGTCCGTGGCCACGGCCCGCGGTCGAACGCGTTTCGCGTGCGGTGGCGACGGCACGGTCGACGTCTGCGGGTGCGGCGGCCGCGACGGAGGCGAACGGACTCCTCGGTGTGCGGGGAGACCACCTCGATGCGCCGATGGCTGCTCGGGCTCTGCCAGGCACCGCCGATGAAAGGCTCGTCGTGCAGCACCGTCGCCTCCCTGTCAAGGCCGGCATGAAGATCGATACGAATATCAACTACTTGTGATTGCCGGGCAAACCCTATACCGTCGGCGGTGTCGTCTCCTGCGAAATGGCGAAAAGGCAGCTGCGCCTGTGTGTTTGCCTGCGAGACTGGTTCGGTCGCTTCGCGAGGGGGCGGTGCGGCAGTGATGGCAGTCAACAGGAGACGACGATGGCCCGATTTCCCAAACCGCCAGAAGGCAGCTGGACTGAGCACTACCCGCAGCTGGGCACCGGACCGGTGTCCTACGAGGACTCCATCGACCCGGAGTTCTACGAGATCGAGCGCAAGGCCGTGTTCAAGCGCGCCTGGCTGAACGTCGGCCGCGTCGATCAGATCCCGCGTAAAGGCAGCTACTTCACCAAGGAGATGAAGGTCGTCAACACGTCGATCATCGTCGTGCGCACCACGTCGGGCGAGGTGAAGGCCTACCACAACATCTGTCGACACCGCGGCAACAAGCTGGTGTGGAACGATATGCCACTGGAAGAGACCAGCGGCGTGTGCCGCCAGTTCACCTGCAAGTATCACGCGTGGCGCTACGACCTCGACGGCAACCTGACCTTCGTGCAGCAGGAGGGCGAGTTCTTCGACCTCGACAAGAGTCGCTACGGCCTGGTCCCGGTGCACTGCGATGTGTGGGAAGGCTTCATCTTCGTCAATTTCGCGACCGAGCCCGAGCAGTCCCTGCGCGAGTTCCTCGGGCCGATGATCACGAACCTGGAGGGCTACCCGTTTGACCGCATGACCTCGCGCTTCCACTACCGCTCGGAGGTCAAGGCCAACTGGAAGCTGTACATGGACGCGTTCCAGGAGTTCTATCACGCACCGGTACTGCACGCGAACCAGTCGCCGACGGCATATTCGAAGGCCGCGGCGGAGGCCGGCTTCGAGGCGCCGCACTACCGCATCGAGGGGCCGCACCGCCTCGTCAGCACGTCCGGCGTCCGCGCCTGGGAGATGGCCGACGAGATGCGCAAGCCGATCGAGGACATCTGTCAGAGCGGGCTCTTCGGGCCGTGGGACAAGCCGGATCTGGGCGAGATGCCCGCCGGCCTGAACCCGGCGAAATGTGATCCTTGGGGCTTGGATTCATTCCAGCTGTTCCCGAACTTCGTCATCCTGTTCTGGGGGCAGGGCTGGTATCTGACCTATCACTATTGGCCGACGTCCTACAACAGCCACCTGTTCGAGGGCACCGTGTACTTCCCGCAGCCGCGCACCCCGCGGGAACGCATCGCCCAAGAGCTCGCAGCAGTGTCGTTCAAGGAGTACGGGCTGCAGGACGCCAACACGCTCGAGGCCACGCAGTCGATGGTCGAATCGCGGGTGCTGGACGACTTCGTGCTGTGCGACCAGGAGGTCCTGATCCGGCACCTCCATGCCGAAACCGCCGCGTGGGTCGAGGATTACCGGCGCAAGACGGCGGGGGTGTGACGATGAGCGTCGACATCGACGGTGTGGCCGGGACCGCGAAACTGCCCCCGGAATTCGCCGATCTCGAGGAGTTCTCCGACTGGTGCCTGGGCTCGGAACCGGAGCGCTACGCGAAGCGGTTGAACAGCACGATGGCCGAGCTGCAGGCCTTCTACGACGCGATCACCGCGCGGGCCGAGGAGGCCATCGCGTACTGCGACAAGTTCTCCCTCGACGATCTGCCCGAAGACGTGCTGAACCTGATGCACATGCTGTATTCGATGATCCAGGCGTCGTTCCCGGTCGAGTGCTGGAAGCAGCCGAAGGTGCCCGACACCGGCGCCACGTCGCTGGACTGCGACGTAGAACCCGTCCCGTGACCACGACGGTCGTCAAGGCGGCCCGGTGGGTCGACGTCGAGGCCGGGGTGGTCCGGTCGCCGGCGGTCGTGGTGGTCGACGGCAACCGCATCCGGACGGTCGATCCGGCCGAGGAGCCGCCGGTCGACGCCGAGGTCATCGACCTCGGCGACATGACCCTGGTGCCGGGGCTGATGGACATGGAGCTCAACTTGCTCATCGGCGGCCCGGGCGGTCCGGAGGGACTGCCCAGCCCGATGCACGGGGTGCAGGACGACCCCGCTTATCGCACCCTGCGCGGCGCGGTCAATGCGCGCACCACGCTGGACGCGGGCTTCACCACGGTGCGCAACCTCGGCCTGATGGTCAAGACCGGCGGATACCTGCTCGACGTCGCGCTGCAGCGCGCGATCGAACAGGGGTGGCACGTCGGCCCGCGGATCTACCCGGCCGGGCACGCGGTCACCCCTTACGGCGGACATCTCGACCCGACGGTGTTCCAGCGCCTGGCTCCGGGCATCATGCCACTGTCGGTCGCCGAGGGCATCGCCAACGGTGTCGACGACGTCCGGGCATGCGTGCGCTATCAGATCCGCCACGGCGCCAAGCTGATCAAGGTGTCCGCGTCGGGCGGGGTGATGTCGCACAGCACCGCTCCCGGCGCGCAGCAGTACTCCGACGACGAATTCGCCGCGATCGCCGACGAGGCGCACCGCGCCGGCGTCCGGGTCGCCGCACACGCCGTTGGGGACAGGGCGATCCGCGCATGCATCCGCGCGGGTATCGACTGCATCGAACACGGCTTCCTCGCGACCGACGAGACCATCCAGATGATGGTCGACCACGGCACATTCCTGGTCTCGACCACCTACCTCACCGAGGCGATGGCCGTCGACCGGATCGCACCGGAGCTGCGCAAGAAGGCCGAGGTCGTCTTCCCGCAGGCGCAGTCGATGCTGCCCAAGGCGATCGCCGCGGGAGTGCGGATCGCCTGCGGCACAGATGCTCCGGCGGTCCCGCACGGGCAGAACGCCAAGGAGTTGTGTGCCCTCGTCGCCCGTGGGATGACGCCGATGCAGGCGCTGCGCGCTGCGACGATGACCAGCGCGGAACTGATCGAGGCCGACGACGAATTCGGACGGCTCGCTCCCGGGTTCCTTGCCGACATCATCGCGGTCGACGGTGATCCCAGCGACGACATCACGACGATGCTCAATGTGCGTTTCGTGATGAAGGACGGCGTCGTCCACAAGGGGTGACCAAAGCGGCGGTCAGACGGCTAACGTCTAGGCATGGAGGCGCGTGACGTGGCGGCTATCGAGCTCACCGACAACATCCTCTGGCTGCTCAAACAGGCCTTCTACTTCTCGCTGACCAGCGTGAACGAGGCAGTCAGCGAGCACGGGGTGAGCACCGCCCAGATCGGGGTGTTGCGGCAGCTGTCCAACGAACCCGGCCTGTCCGGTGCAGAACTCGCCCGGCGGCTGCTGATCACCCCGCAGGGCGTGCAACTGGCCCTCACGGCCTTGGAGAAGCGTGGTCTGGTCGAACGAAAGCAGAATCCCGCGCACGGTCGCATCCTGCAGGCGTTCCTGACCGATGACGGACGCAAGGTGGCCGCGGCGGTGGTCCACGATGCGATCGCGGCGCACGACAAGGTGTTCGGCGTGCTGTCGAAGGCCGAGCAGGACACGCTGCGCGAGCTTCTCGGCCGGGTGGTCGAGCAGGGCACCGGCCACGAGCTGTACGCCGACCACATCGACACCTGATCGCCGAAATCGCATTCCGCGCGGTCATTTCGCGGTTATGGGCGCGTGGAATGCAGTTTCGGCGGGTTGAGTATCAAGCACTTGAGATTAATGACAAGTACTTGATATCCTGGCGTGGATGGCTGAGGAACTGACAGTCGGGGATTCCGCAGGGTTTGCGCCACTGCGCATCATGCGCGTGGTGCGCGAAACCAGCGATACCGTGTCGCTGGTACTCGACGTGCCGGAGCACTGCTCGCACCGCTTCCGCTACAAGGCGGGCCAGTTCCTGACGCTGCAGGTCACCGTCGGAGGGCGCGACCTGCGCCGGTGCTACTCGATGTCGTCGGCGCCGGTCGACGACGAGTTGCGCATCACCGTCAAGCGTGACCCGGGCGGGGTGGTGTCGAACTGGATCAACGACACCGCCGCAGAGGGTGACGCGCTGCACGCCGCACCGCCTGCGGGCAGATTCGTTCTGGCCGAGGAAGTTTCGAACACGAGGCCATTGGTCGCGTTCGCCGGCGGCAGCGGGATCACGCCGATCATGTCTCTGGTGCGCAGTGCGCTCGCCGATTCCGGGCGGCCGATCAGACTGCTCTACGCCAACCGTAGCCGCGAGTCGGTCATCTTCTCCGAACCGCTGGCGCGCCTGGCCGAACAGCACGCCGGACGGATAACGATCGAACACCACTACGACGAGGACAGCGGCGTGCTCACGGCCTCGACCGTCGGGTCGTTCGTGGCTGGTGTCGGTGATGCGGACTTCTACATCTGCGGGCCCGCCCCGTTCATGGACACCGTCGAGACGGCCCTGCTCGGCGCCGGTGTGCCGAAGCAACGCCTGCATCTCGAGCGTTTCACGCTGGCCGAGGTGCCGCCCGGCGTCACCGACGACACCGCGCAGGTGTGCGAGGAAGTCGTCATCGAACTGGACCGCCGAAAGACCGTCGCGGCCTACCGGCAAGGTGACACACTGCTGCAGACCGCACGGCAGAAGGGGCTGAAGGCGCCCGCGTCCTGCGAAACCGGCTCCTGCGGAACCTGTATGGCCAAGGTGGTCGAGGGCAGTGCGCGGATGTTGAACAACGACGCACTCGATGAGGACGAGGTCGAGGAGGGCTGGGTGGTGACGTGTCAGGCTCTGCCGACCAGCCGCACAGTCCACGTGATCTATGAGTAGGAGCGTATCGATGAGATGCAGACGATGACGCGCGTAGCGGTCGTGACCGGCGGTGCTTCCGGCATGGGCGAATCGACCTGCCATGAGCTGGGCCGGCGAGGGCACAAGGTGGCCGTGCTGGACCTCAACGGCGAAGCGGCACAGCGGGTTGCCGAGGAGCTACGCGCCGACGGCGTCACCGCGCTCGGTATCGCGGTCGACGTGACCGACCGTGCGGCCCTCGAGGAGGCCTTCGCCAAGGTACGCACCGAACTTGGGCCGGTGCACATCCTGGTGACCAGCGCGGGCCTCGTCGACTTCGCGCCGTTCCTGCAGATCACGCCCGAATCGTGGCAGCGCCTGATCGACGTGAACCTCAACGGCACCTTCCACTGTGCGCAGTTGGCAATCCCGGACATGCTCGACGCCCGCTGGGGTCGCATCGTGATGATCTCGTCGTCCAGCGCGCAGCGCGGCTCACCGGGCATGGCGCACTACGCGGCGTCCAAGGGGGCGCTGATCTCGTTCACCCGTTCGCTGGCGCGGGAGTACGGACCGCTGGGAATCACGGTGAACAACGTCCCGCCATCGGGCATCGAGACGCCCATGCAACGTCAGTCCCAGGCGGCCGGGTTCCTGCCGCCCAACGAGCAGATGGCGGCCAGCATTCCAGTCGGCCACCTCGGCACCGGCGACGACATCGCGGCCGCCGTAGGGTTCCTGTGCTCGGAGGAGGCCGGGTTCATCACCGGCCAGACCCTCGGTGTCAACGGCGGGGCGGTGATGGGATGACGACGGCCAGGCGCACTACCGCCGACATGCGCAAGGCGATAGACATTCGCGGCACGACGACAAGGGGGAGGGGTTCGAATGGCCAAGTGGCCCAAGCCCGCTGAGGGCAGCTGGACGGAACACTATCCAGAGCTCGGTACCGGACCGGTGTCGTTCCGCGACTCGATCTCGCCGGAGTTCTACGAACTGGAGCGCGAGGCGGTGTTCAAGCGGGCGTGGTTGAATGTCGGCCGCGTCGAGGAACTGCCGCGTATCGGAAGCTATCTGACCAAGGACATCGACGCGGCGAAGACGTCGGTCATCGTGGTCAAAGGCCGCGACGAGCAGATCCGCGCCTTCTACAATCTGTGCCGGCACCGTGGAAACAAGTTGGTGTGGAACGACTTCCCGAGCGAAGAGGTCAAGGGCGCGTGCCGCCAGTTCACGTGCAAGTACCACGGGTGGCGCTACGGTCTCGACGGCGAACTGAAATTCGTCCAGCAGCCCGGCGAGTTCTTCGACCTCGACACCACGAAGTACGGCCTCAAACCCGTGCATTGCGACGTGTGGAACGGCTTCATCTTCATCAACTTCGATCCGGAGCCCCGTCAGACGCTGCGCGAGTTTCTGGGCCCGATGATCACCGCGCTGGACGACTATCCGTTCGAATTGATGACCGAGCGTTACGACTTCGTCGCGCACAACAACAGCAACTGGAAGATTTTCGCCGACGCGTTCCAGGAGTACTACCACGTGCCGTCACTGCATTCGCAGCAGGTGCCGACCGAGGTGCGCCAGCCGAACGCGACTTTCGAGTGCGGGCACTTCCAGATCGACGGGCCGCACCGTCTCGTGTCGACGGCCGGCACCCGCCGATGGCTGCTCGCACCCGAGTACATGTACCCCGTCGAAAGGGCCACGCGCAGTGGGTTGGTGGGACCGTGGCGGACCCCGGAGACCCATCAGTCGGCCGGGCTGAACCCGGGCGGCATCGAGCCGTGGGGCATCACCAATTTCCAGATCTTCCCGAACCTGGAAATCCTGATCTACCACGGCTGGTACCTGCTGTACCGGTACTGGCCGACGTCGCACAATACGCACAAGTTTGAGGCCTACAACGCGTTCCACCCGGCCCGCACCGTGCGCGAACGGATCGAGCACGAGGTCGCGTCCGTCGTGCTGAAGGAATTCGCGTTGCAGGACGCCGGGATGCTCGGCGGCACCCAGGCGGCACTGGAGTACGGCCTGAACGAGCCGGTAGTCGACGACTACCCGCTCAATGATCAGGAGATCCTGGTCCGTCACCTCCACCATGTCGCTGTCGACTGGGTGAAGCGATACAAAGCCGAACGCGACGCGGTGGGGGTGTGACCATGGCGCGCCTACCCGACCCGTTCGCCGAGTATGAACCGTTCGCCGAGAAGTGGTGCCTGGCAACCGAACCCGAACGGTGGGAGCCCCGCCTCAGCACACCGATGCCGGAGATTCACGCGTTCTACGACGCGTTCTCGCCGCGCTTCGAGGAAGCCATCGACTACTGCGACAAGTTCCCGCTCGACGAGCTGCCCGACGACGTGCTCAACCTGCTGCACCTCGTCTACTCGATGATCATGGTGTCGATGGCCGTCGAGGTCTTCGGCACTCAGAAACCCGCCGATTCCGCCGACGCCGTGATCGACCGCGTCAGCGCACCGGTGCCGTGACAGACCCATCTCCGCAACGGACAGGACGCCCATGACTTTGCTGACGGTCAACAAGCTGACACCCTCGGTCGGTGCCGAAGTCCTCGGCGTGGATCCTGACCGGCTCGCCTCGGACGACTCACTGGGTGCGGCGGTGCTGGACGCACTCGAGGACAACGGGGTGCTGGTCTTCCCGGATCTCGGACTCGATCCGGAGGCGCAGGTCACGTTCAGCCGCCGGCTCGGTGCCGTCGACCACTCCTCCGACGGTCACCACCCCGTTCCCGGCATCTACCCGATCACTTTGGACAAGTCGAAGAACAAGTCGGCCGCCTACCTGCGCGCCACCTTCGACTGGCACATCGACGGCTGCACTCCAACCAACGACGAGTGCCCGCAAAAGGCCACGGTGCTGTCGGCCGTCCAGGTCGCCGAGCGCGGCGGCGAGACCGAGTTCGCCAATTCGTACGCGGCCTATGAGGCGTTCACCGACGACGAGAAGGAGCGCTTCTCGCGGTTGAGAGTCGTCCACTCGCTGGAAGCCTCGCAGAGCCGGGTCAACCCGAACCCGACGCCCGAAGAGCTCACGCGCTGGCGCTCCCGTCCCACCCACGAGCATCCGCTGGTGTGGACGCACCGTGGTGGCCGCAAGTCGCTGGTGCTGGGCGCGTCGGCGCACTACGTGGTCGGTATGGACCGCGACGAGGGGCAGGCGCTGCTGGCCGACCTGCTCGACCGCGCCACCCGCCCCGAGCTGGTGTACAGCCACCGCTGGTCCGTCGGCGACACCGTGATCTGGGACAACAACGGCGTGCTGCACCGCGCTGCGCCGTACGACCCCGACTCGCCGAGAGAGATGCTGCGAACCACGGTCCTCGGCGACGAGCCGATCCAGTAGTCGATGGCCGATCCTATGGCCGATCTCCATGTGCCGCGGGTGGCGCCGCTGCCTGAGGACCAGTGGGACGACAGGGCCCGAGATTCGTTGCGCCCGTTGCTCCCAGCCGAGCGAGCCAACCTCCGCGACGCGGGCAATGTGCTCGGCACGCTCGTCCACCACCCGGCGTTGACCCGGGCCTATCTAACATTCAACGCGCACCTTCTGGTGGGTTCGGCGCTGTCGCCCCGCGAGCGGGAAGTGGCCCTGCTGCGCGCCGTGCACGTCCGTCGCTCGGACTACCTCTGGGACCACCACGTGCCCATCGCCCTGCGCGCCGGCCTGACTGCGGCCGAGATCCACTCGATCGCCGCGGGCGAGCCCGCCCACCCGGCCGACCGGCTGCTCGTGCGCGTCGTCGACGAACTCGACGCGACCAACGCGCTCAGCGACGAAACCTGGTCGGAGCTACGTGAACAGTTCGACGAGCGGCAGGTCATGGACCTGATCTTCACCGTCGGTTGCTACCAACTGCTCGGCACGGCAGTGAACGTCCTGGGCATACAGCCGGAGGGGCTTTGACAGGAGTCCTCGTTGACGCCACGCGGCCGGTATGAAAACCTGATACGCAAGAATGAGAATCACGTTCTCGCAGCGAGAGACCGTCGAACGGAGCGAGCATGGCCGAAGACCTCACCACGGTCGACTTCTTCAGGGACAGCCGCCTGACGGACGACCCGTACACGTTCTACGAAGCACTGCGCAACAAATGCCCGGTCGCCCGGGAAGACCACTACGGCGTCACGATGGTCACTGGTTGGCAGGAGGCCGTCGACGTCTACAACGACTCGGAGACGTTCTCGTCCTGCATCTCGGTGACCGGCCCGTTCCCGGGGTTCCCGGTATCGACCGAGGGCATGGACGACATCACCGACCTGATCGTCGAGCATCGCGACGAGATCCCGTTCAGCGACCAGCTGCCCACGCTGGACCCGCCGACGCACACCAACCACCGCGCGCTGCTGATGCGCCTGATCACACCCAAGCGTCTCAAAGAGAACGAAGACGCGATGTGGCAGCTCGCCGATGACATCCTCGATGACTACCTGACGCCCGGTGAAGGCGAGTTCATCAAGGGCTTCGCCGCTCCGTTCACGCTGCGGGTGATCGCCGACCTGCTCGGTGTCCCCGACGAGGACCGACCGGAACTGCTCGAACGGCTCGCCAAGGGCACCCACGGCGGCGGGCTCGGCAACGCCGAGAAGACGCTGACCAAAACGCCGCTGGAGTATCTCTACGAGGTCTTCGCGACCTATGTCGAGGACCGACGCGCCGAACCCCGGGACGACGTGCTCACCGGACTGGCCACGGCGACGTTCCCGGACGGCACCCTGCCCGAGGTCGGCGACGTGGTGCGCGTGGCCACGAACGTGTTCTCTGCAGGGCAGGAGACCACGGTGCGGCTGCTGAGCACGGCGTTGAAGGTGATGGGCGACCGGCCCGACATCCAGGAGAGGCTGCGCGCCGACCGCAGTCTGCTGCCGAACTTCATCGAGGAGTGCCTGCGCATCGAAAGCCCGGTGAAGGGGGATTTCCGGTTGTCACGGGTTCCCACCACCGTCGGCGACCAGCCGCTGGGAGCGGGGTGCACCGTGATGGTCATCAACGGCGCCGCCAACCGGGATCCGCGCCGGTTCGAGGACCCCGACACCTTCGACCCCGAGCGCAAGAACGCGCGCCAGCACCTTGCCTTCGGCCGGGGAATCCACAGCTGCCCGGGGGCGCCGCTGGCCCGCGCCGAGACCCGCGTCGGTCTGGAGCGACTTCTGGACCGCACCACCGACATCCGTATCTCGGAGAGTAAGCACGGCCCGGCCGGCAACCGGCGCTACGAGTACATCCCGACCTACATCCTGCGAGGGCTCACCGAACTGCACCTGGAGTTCGACGTCCGATGAAGGTGACGGTCGACGAAGATCGCTGCGCCGGCCACGGAATGTGCCTGACGCTGTGCCCTGACGTCTTTCAGATGACGGACGACGGCTGGGCTGTCGCCGATCCCGAGACGGTGCCCGCCGGCCTGGAAACGGCTGCCCGCGAGGCCATCGACAACTGTCCCGAACGAGCAATACGCGAAATCGACTGAAGAGCAGGAGCATTCAACTGTGGCCAAGGGCTATGTGATCATCACCGAGGACATCAAGGACCCGGCCGGCATGGCCGAGTACGGCAAGCTCGCCAGCCAGACGATGGCCAATGCCAAGGTGCTGGCGTTCGGGCCGCCTGCCGAAGTTCTTGAGGGACAGTGGCACGGCACCCAGACCGTGCTCCTGGAGTTCGAATCCGTGGAAGCGGCCAAGGAGTGGTACTACTCCGACGAATATCAGGCCGCGGCGAAACTGCGGCAGGCTGCCGCCGACTGCAACGGCGTCATCGTCGCCGGTATCTGACCTGCATCTGATCTGCTTCTGATGCACGCTCGGCGTGCTAACACCGCCGCCGAGCGTGCGCGAAATGCTTGTCCGCAGCGGTGTGTCGCCCGCAGACACGCACGCTCGCGGTGGTGTCGACGGCGACCGCGTCGTGGCCCATCTGCCTCAGCTCGACGGCGGTGCGTTCCCAGCACCATGCAGCGTGAAAGCCGCCGTGCACAAGAACGAATCGCATCGGGCTACCTGAGTACCCGGACGGGCACGTGCGACCAGCCCGCCACGTTCTGCATCGCCACCCGCCGGCACTGGTCCCACAGCACCTCGTAGCGGGGCATGAAGTCCAGCAACCGTTCCAACGCGATCGCGCTCTCCATCCGCGCCAGCGCGGCGCCGAGGCAGCTGTGCACCCCGTAGCCGAAGCCGAGGTTCTGCGCCTCGGTGCGGTCGCGGTCGATGTCGAACGTGTCCGCGTCGGTGAAGGCCTCCGGATCGCGGTTGGCCGAACCGCCAAGCAGGAACACCGGTTTGCCCGCCGGGATGGTCACACCGTGCAGCGTGACCTCCTTCATCGAGCGCCGCACGTTGTACTGCGCCGGCGCCTCGTACCGCAGCAGTTCCTCGACCGCGGCCGGGATCTTGCCGCGGTCGTCGAGCAGCTTCTGCCACTGGTCCGGGTTCTGGGCGAAGATCACAGCGGCGTTGCCGATCAGCTTGGTCACGGTCTCGGCACCGGCGCCGCCCAGAAGCGTTGCGAATCCTGCGATCTCGAAGTCGTCCAGGCGTTCCTTCTGACCGTCCTCACGTTCGATCTCGGCCTGCACCAAGCGGGTGAACATGTCGTCCTGCGGTTCGGCACGCCGTTGTTGGATCAGTTTGTAGTACAGCCCCATCGCCTGCGCGATGGCCTCCTGACCCTCCGAGGACATCTCGATCTGGCCCGGCTCACGGTGCAGCGAGGTGTCCACCCACTGGCGTACCTGTTGCCTGCTCTCGGCCGGCACACCCAGCATCTGGGTGATCACCTCGACCGGGAAGAACGCCGCGAAATCCTGTACCACGTCGAAGCGGTCCGGGTCGGCCGACGAGAAGCACCGGTCGATGGTCTCGATGACCATGGGTTTGAGATTCGCGATCTGGCGGGGTGTGAAGACCTTGTTGACCAGGCTGCGCATCTGGCGATGCTCCGGTGGGTCCATCAAGATGATCATCTTCATCGGCAGCGGCTCGCCGGATTTCACCATCGCCAGATCGAGACCGTAGGCCGACGAGAATGTCTCGTAGTCCTTGAACGCCGCGGCGACGTCGGCATGCCGGGACAGCGCGTAGAAGTCGTACTCGGGGTTGTAGTACACCGGCGCTTCGGTGCGTAGCCGCCGATAGATCTCCCACGGGCCGTTGAAGAACTCCTCGGAGAACGGGTCGAAGACGAGCTCGGTAGCGGTCATACGTCCTGTATCGAAATCGCTTGCCGTGGGCACTGCCGGACGGATTCCCTGACGCCGTGCTCGTTCTCGGGCGTCACCTCATCCTGTAGGACGTGCAGATAGTCGTCCTCGTCGAGATCGAACACCTCCGGGATGATGCCCATGCACACCCCGTTGCTCTCGCAGAGGCCGAAGTCGACGACAATCTTCTGAGTCACTGAAGTGTCCTCCTCGTCGCGCAGGCCCTCACCTCAACACCCGCACCGGCACGTGGTGGTACCCGGCGACGTTCTGCATGTGCACCTTCTCCAGTCCGTCGAAATCAACCTCGAACCGGGGCATGAAATCAAGCAGATGCTCGAGCGCGATCGTCGTCTCCAGCCGGGCCAGCGCGGCGCCGAGGCAGCTGTGGATGCCATAGCCCAGACCGAGGTTCTGCGCCTGCGTGCGGTCGCGGGTGATGTCGAAGGTCTCGGCGTCGTCGAACGCGCGCGGGTCACGGTTGGCCGCCGCCTTCATCAGGAACACCGGCTTGTGCGCGGGGATGGTGCCGCTGGGGACGTGGGCTTCCTTGACGGTGTAGCGGACGTTGTACTGCACGGGCCCGACGTAGCGCAGCAGCTCCTCGACCGCGTCCGGTACCAGACTGCGGTTGTCGAGCAACATCTGCCACTGTTCGGGGTGGCGGGCGAACTCCACAACGGCGCTGCCGACCAGCTTGGTGACGGTCTCCGCGCCGGCCCCGCCGAGCAGCGTGGTGAAACCGGTGATCTCGATGTCGTCGAGCTTGCGCATCTGCCCGTTCTCGCCGGGGATCTCCGCCTCGATAAGGCGGCTGATCATGTCGTCCTGCGGGTTCTGCCGCCGTTCCTGAACCAGGCCGTAGTAGTAGACACCCGAGTCGATGTTGGCCTGCATGTTCTCGTCGGACCATTCGAGCTGGCCGGGTTTGCGCTCGAGACCCTTGTCGATCCAGTGCCGAACCTGTTGCCGGAACTCCTCGGGAACTCCGGCCATCCGGGTGATCACCTCGACGGGGAACGGCCCGGAGAAGTCCTGCACGACGTCGAAATTGTCGGGATCGACCTGGGACAGGTAGTGCTCGACGAGCTCGATGATGGTGTCCCGCTGAGACTGAATGGCTCGGGGAGTGAACGCCTTGTTCAGCAGGCTCCGCATGTGGCGATGCTCCGGCGGGTCCATGAAAATTATCGACTTCACCGGACCCTCTTCCGAGCGCACCATCGCGAGATCGCATCCGCGAGCCGACGAGAACGACTCGTGATCCTTGAGCGCGGCCGCGACGTCAGCATGGCGGGTCAGTGCGTAGAAATCGCCTTCGGCGTCGTAGTAGAGCGGCGCCTCGTCCCGCATCCTGCGGTAGATCTCGTACGGGTTGTCGAAATAGTCCTGAGAGACCGGGTCGAAACGGAGTTCAGGAGCGGTCATGGGGTGTTCCTCCTTCACGGCGGGCTGGAGGCCGGAAGCTTTACGGGAAGTGTCTCAACCGTAACGCTAACAGTTGCTGTGATCCAGCACAGGATTCTGCGGCTTTGCTATCGGCGTGGTCTGCCACCGCTCGGCGTGGCCACGACGGTGTCGAGGAGCCCCTCAAGCGCCCCCAGGTCCGCTCCGGTTTCTGCCGCGACCTCACGCACCACCGCGACGTCCTTGCCGAGGAACTCGCCGACCGAGTCGATGAACGACCGCACCGACCCGCGAGTGCCGACGATCTCGGCGGCGCGGCTGGCGCCGCTGCCGTGGCCGAGCGCGTCGAGCAACGCGGTCTCGTCGACACCCACCCGCGCGGCGAACGCTGCTGCCTCACTCAGCATTCCGAGCTGCGCCGCGAACAGCGTGTTGTTGATCAGTTTCATCCACTGGCCGGCGCCGAGCCCGCCCATATGCAGGATCGGGTCACCGTACGCGGCGAGTACAGAGCGCGCCCGCTCCACGGCCGCGTCCTCACCGCCCACGAAGAGCGTGATGTGTCCGGCGGCGATGTCGTGAGGGCCGCCGCTGACCGGTGCGTCCACCACGGCGACCTCAGGCGCCCGGGCGGCCAGCAGCCCGGCGGTGGTCGGGCTCCCAGTGGTGTGGACGACCAGCACCGAACCCGCCGGCATGGCGGCGAGCAGGCCGTCGTCCACGCACACCTCGCGCACCTGCTCGTCGGTGAACACGCACACCACAACCACGTCGGCGTCCTCGGCCAACGCCGTCACCCCGGCCACCGGCGAAGCGCCCAACTCCTCGATGTCGGCACGTTTTTGGGGTGTCCTGCCCAGCACCCGCACGGCGTGGCCGGCCTGGACCAGCCGCTCGACCATCGGAGCGCCCATGCGGCCCGCGCCGACGAATCCGACGGTGCTCATCGCGGCTCTCCGCTCTTCGCTCGACCGCTCGTCGCGGCGCAAGCGCTCATCGCCGGTGATCCATTGCCTCCAGCGCCGCGTCGGCCGCCGTGAACACCGCTCCCTCCGGCGCTTTTGCCGCCGCCGCCAGGCTGGCGGCGTGCCTGACGTCCTTCTGCAGCAGCGCCCCGGCGATCGGCGCCAACCCGTCGAGGGTGCCACCGAACACCGAGATGCTGCCCACCGCCTTGCTCGTCGCCGAACCCCGATTGAGCACCTCGACGAGCTTGTCGCGGGGGATACCCAGTGACTCACCGAGCTCCAGGGTGCTCACGGCGCTCCCCAGGTTCGCACTGAACAGCAGGTTGTTGAGGATCTTGGTGTTCTGACCGCTGCCGAGCGGACCCAGGTGCACGATCGGGTCGGCGTACGTCGCGAACACCGGCCGGCACCGCTCGGCGACGTCTTCGTCACCGCCCACCATGACCAGCAGCGTGCCCTGCTCGACCGCGGGCCCGCCACCGCTGACCGGGGCGTCGATCACCGAAACACCCTGCGCGGCTGCCTTGTCCGCGATCTCGCGGCACGTGTCGGGATGGACGGTGCTGTGGATCGCGATGATCCCGCCCTCGGCGAGCCCGGCCAGCACGCCGGTATCCCCGTAGAGCACCTCGCGGACGTCGTCGTCACCCACCACACACAGGCACACCAGGTCGCTGGCGGCGCCGAGGTCGGCCGGCGTGGCGACCGTCCTGGCGGGCGTGTCGGCATACGGTTGCAGGCTGGCGGGCCGCCGTGCCCACAGTGTCGTCTCGAACCCTCCCTCGGCGATCCGACGCGCCATGGGACCTCCCTGGCTGCCCAGCCCGATGAATCCGACCCGCATCAGCTCGCCTCCACGTGATCTCGATCGCGGTCCTGTATGTCCGCGATGCACTCTTCGATGAACGACAACACTTTTCGGTGATACTCGCCGGCGGTCAGCCCGACGGACAGGTTGTGCCCGCTGCCCGGCATCTCGTTGACCTTCACCCGCGGCGCGGCGGCGAACAATTCAGTAATGGCCGCGACAGCCTGCGAATCGGTCTGCCAGACCTTCTCGTGCTCGGCGATGCTGAACTGCACGGGCACGCGCACCTCGGCGGCGATCGCGGGAAAATCCCGTCGGGCCCAGTGCGCCGTCACCTCTCCCTCGTAGGCCACCCCGGGCGAGGACAGTGCGCCGGTGAGCACCTCGGCGGGGTAGAGGTCAGCCGGTTCCCACAGCAGATCGCGCAGGCCGGCGGGCCGGTTCGTCACCGTCGCCGAGGCGATGATGTCCTTGGCCGCGTCGCTGTACCGCAGGCCGGTGCCGGACAACTCGACGCCGAGGACGTCGTCGCGAGTGGTCGCAAGCCGCAGCGCGAGCTCACAGCCTGCCGAGTGCCCGAGCACGAACACCCCGGCGCCGCAACCGGTCCCGGTGAGAATCTTGTCCACCGCGGCGGAAGTGGCGGCGACCCGGCGGGCCGGATCGGTGAACTCGCGGGCATAGACCGCCGAGGTGCCGTAACCGGGGCGGTCCAACGCGAGCGCGGTGAAACCGGCGGCGGCAGCGTGCTGTAACAGCGACAGCTCCGGGTGGCCGGGGCAGTCGAAGTACGCCGAAGAGGTCGCGCCTCCGTGCACGGCGACGATCACCGCGCGGGGATCCGGCGCCTGCGCGACGAGAGCCGACATCGGGATCCCGTCTATCAGGACGACCCGTGGACGTGGAGCCACGGTCAGGTACCGGTCCGCAGCAGCATGACACCGCTCGGCGTCAGCCCGCCGCTGCTCACGACGGCCACCCGGGCATCGGCGACCTGCCGGTCGCCTGCCTCGCCCCTCAGCTGAGACACGGCCTCGTGGACCAGGCCCATGCCGTGCGTACGGCCATGGGACAGCTGGCCGCCGTGGGTGTTGAGCGGGATCACCCCGTCCCGGGCGATCGCGGTGCCGCCGTCGAGGAAGTCCTTGGACTCCCCGATACCGCAGAATCCCAGCGCCTCCAGCCAGGACAGGCAGTTGAACGTGAACCCGTCGTACAGCTCGGCGACGTCGACATCGCCAGGCCGCAGCGATGTCCGTGTCCAGAGGTGCGCGGCCTGCCCGAGCACCTGCGGCTCGTGGGTGAGCGTCGTCTGATCCCAGTCGGTGCGCTCGATGATCTGGGTGCCGACCGCCTCGAAGTACACCGGCGTCTTGGGGGCGTCGGCGGCGGCGTCGACGGCGGAGACGACGACCGCGACGGCACCGTCACACGGCACATCGCAGTCGTAGAGGCCGAACGGGGTGGTGATCAGCCGTGCGTTGAGGTAGTCCTGCATCGTCATCGGGTCGCGATAGATGGCGGTCGGGTTGAGCGCCGCGTTGGCGCGCTGGTTCAGCGCGATCCAGCCGAGGGTCTCCTTCGTGGTGCCGTAGCGGTGAAAGTGCCGCTGCGCATTGAGCGCCAGTGTGTGAGCTGCCGAGGTGGCGCCGAACGGCGCCTGCCAGTTGTTCACCCTGGCGCCACCCGGCGGTGAGACCTTGCCTTCCTTCATCAGCTGGTTGAACGTGGCCTCCCACAGCGTGCGGAAACACAGCACGTGCCGGGCCATCCCCGTCGCGACCGCCATGACCGCCGCGATCACCGATCCTCCGGGGCCGAAGGTGTCCATGCCGCCGTTGATCCAGGTCGGCCGGATGCCCAGCGCCCCCTCCAGCGCGGTGACGCCGCCTTCGCCCATGCCCATCGCGTCCATCGCCGGATAGGTGGACAGCCCGTCGATGTCGGCCAGGGTCAGCCCGGCGTCGGCGATCGCCGCTTCACACGCCTGCAGGGTCAGCGACAACGGCGACACCATCAGGCGCCGCCCCATCTTCGAGGCGCCGATGCCGGTGATCGCGGCCGCGTCCTCGAACTTCTCGGTCGTCAGCATCGGCCGGACGAATTTCGGGAAGTCCTGCGGCGCGATCTCGTCGTCGGGCAGGGGCGCCGTCTCCGGCTCGGGGGTCGGCCGGAACAGCGGCAACCACACGTCGTCGTTCTGCTCGAAGACCACCTCGACGACGCGGCCCAACTCGAGTTCGTCGGGGTCGCAGTCGACGATGTTGGTGGTCAGGCGAACCCGCGGGTCCTCCTCGATCGCCACCTGCGCCACCACATACGGGGCAGGAAGCCCCGGGATGGAGAACCGGTGGTTGACGGTGAACGCCGACAACACGGCGCGGCCGGACACCTCGCGAGGGCCCATGTTGTGGCTGCGGCAGTAGCGGCACACCGGCTGCGGTGGATGGATCAACGCTTTGCAGTCTCCGCACTCCTGGATGCGCAGCACCCCGTCGGCGCCCGATGTCCAGAAGAACTCGTTGTCGAATGTCAACTGCGGCAGTGGAAGTCGGCTCATCGCTTCCCATCTTTCTTCGCGCAAGCGCTCATCGGGAAAACCCCCATTCGGCCTCGTTGTCCTCGGTCTTCAGGTTCTCCAGGTCGGGCTCCCGAAGGGGCTGCATCGGAGTTTCATCCGGCCGGCGCTCACCGATCTCCAAGATGGCGTGGACCGGGCAGTCCAGCAGCGCGCGCTGCACGGCGTCCCTGTCCTCGTCCGGAATGTTGCCGTCGCCGACGAGAACGGCGTATCCCCAATCGTCCAGCGAGAAGTATCCCGGGGCATGCTTGGCGCAGATCCCGAAGCCGTCACAGAGCGTGCGGTCGAGCTTGATCCGCATCTTGTCGGTCACGATGACTCCACTTCGAATGGGCGCGTGGCAGTGAAAGCGCCTGCGCTGCACTGCGCGCACTCTGCGTTCAGATGACGTGCGACGTCGTCGGGGAACATGGCGAGCAGGCTCGCAGCGATGTTGCAGGCGGCATCCAGGGTGGCGCACGCACCGCGGCCCCGCAGGACGACCGACCACCGCTGCAGGCGGGCCAAATCGTCGGCGCCGGCGATCCCGTCCCGCAGGGCGGTGGCCGCGGCGGCCATCGCCGCGGTGCCATTGAAGCAGGAACCGCACTGGCCGGCGTTCTCGTGGTCGTAGTAGGCCAGCACCGACGCACCGACCGCCACAGGGCATTCGTCGGTGATCAGCGACACCGCGCCGCATCCCAGCCCGCTGCCCGCGCTGCGCAGCGAGTCGTGGTCCAGCGCACCGTCCAGGACACGCCGGTCCAGCAGTCCGGCGAAGTACCCGCCCATCAGCGCGCCGCGGACCCGTCCGGCGTCGACCCCGTGCAACGCAACCAGTTCCGCGACCGACACACCGAACGGGACTTCGTAGAGGCCCGGGGCGCGGCCGCCGCCGGTGAGGGTCGCCAGGAACGTCCCGGGTGAACGATCGGTGCCCAGCTCCCGGTAGGCGGGTGCACCACGCCGGTGGACATAGGGCAGATTGGCCAACGTCTCGACATTGCTGACCACGGTGGGCAGGCCCCCCACCCCTTCTTCGTAGGGGCGCGGCGGCTTGTCGGTCGGTTTCGCCGGCCCACCGTTGATGGCGCGCACCGCCGCGGTCTCCTCGCCTGCGACATACGCCGGATCGACCCTGAGCATGCTGACGGTGACCCCGTCGAGCGCGTCGGCGGTCAACTCGTCGAGCGCTGTGCGTACGGCGGCAGCGGCCCGCTCGTCCGAGATGTACACGTGCGCGTGGCGGGCGCCGACGATCCGGGCCGCCAGCCGCAAGCCGTCGAGCACCAAATGCGGCCGGTGCCGCAGCAACCAGCGATCCTTGACCGAAGCCGGTTCGCCCTCTTCGCCGTTGGCCACCAGCACGGTGTCGGCACCGCGCTGGGCAGCCTGGCGCACGGTGGACAGCTTCACCGCCACGGGAAAGGCCGCACCACCGCGTCCCAACACGCCCGCATGCGCGATCGCGTCGTGCAGCGCGTCGACGTCGGCCAACGGCAGGTAACCCCCCGCATCACGGTACTGCGCCGCCGATTCGGTGCCTGGTTCGGACCGGAGCAGTCGCGGTGTCATCCCGGGCCATGCCGCGACGGTCAGTTCGGTGTTCATCGCCGTACTCATTTCCGGCTACCCTTCCGTGCATGCGAACAGCGGTGGTACGCGTCGGCGTGGACCTGGCCGGCGAGCTGACCGCCGACCAGCTGGCGACCGGTATGGCCGAACTGGGGCGGCTGGCTGCCGAGGCGGGGGCCGAGCTGATCGACAACAACCTCGCCGCGCTGCCGCCCAAGCGTCGGGAGGTCGAGCTGCTGATGCGCGGCGACGACCCGGAGGCCCTGCAGTCCGCGGGTATCGGGCTGTGCGCCAAAGCGTTTCCGACCGACCCGGTGCTCGGCGTGTTGACGTTCGTCAGCCACGGCACCGACGACGATGCGTACGGCGTGCTCGCGGGCTTCGGACTCACCGGCGTGGTCGAGCGGGCGGCAGGCGACGCCGGTTGGGACATCATCACGGTGACCCTGGCCAAGGCCGACTTGCAGCGCATCCCGGAGAGTCGCATCCACACGGCGCTGGAGGCGTCCACCAACTGCGAGGTCCGTATCGTCGTGACCGGCTGAGCGGAGAGCTGAGACGGGGGAGTGCAGCACGGCAGCCATCAGCGCCTCAGGAAGTCCAGAATCGCCGGCGCCGCCTGCACCCACGTGTCGAACATGTTGAACCGCTTGACTTTCCCCGAGGCACGCGCCTCACCCGCGCGCTCCCACGCATCCTCGGGCCACGGGGGGTCGATCAGGGTCGAGTTCTTGATCAGGCAGCTGATCTCCAGCGAGGTCCGCTTCGGATGGTCGAGGTCGTTCTCACCGCCGCGGATGATCAGCGTGGGCACGGTGATGTTGTCGAACATCTCGTCCTCGACGCCGGGGATGGTCTGGCCGGGCTTGGGCACGAACGCGTTGAGCCAGCGCAACATCAGCTTGAGAAACGCATCGGGGTCCTGGGCCAGAATCCGGGCCTCGTTGTCCGGGTTCTCCGCGATGCGCTCCTGCCATTCGGCGACCTTCGCCACCGCCTCCATCCCCGCTCCGCGGACGGCCAGGATGCTTGGCACGATGTAGTAGGACCCCAGCACGAACGAGCCGTAGACGCCGCCGACGATGTTCCACACCACCAGCTTGGTGACGAGTTCGGGGTGGAGCATCGTGGTCAGCATCGAGTCGCGGGCCCCGCCGGATCCGCCTGCGATGATGCACGGCCCGATCTCGAGCTTGGTGATCAACTGGGCCAGCGTCTCGGCGCGCATGTGCGATTCGCTCTGGCCGTAGAACTGGACGTCGGACTGCCCGCAGTTCGGCCGGTCCCACAACAGCACCCGGTAGCCGCCCTCGACCAGTTTCTTGGCCAGCGGCTTGAGGCCGGGAATGTCCTTGCTGAACCGGCCGCCCGGGGTCAGGACGATGAAATCCCCCGATTTGCCGAGGATTTCGTAGACGACGTTGCCGCCGTTGATCTCGATTGACTTGTTGGGCAACTTCTCTCCGATTTCAGGGGCTCGAGTGGGTTCTAGGCCTGTACCAGGACGTCGTTGCCGACGACCCGGACGGGATAGGTGCGGATACTCCACTCGGGCTTGACCGCGGTGGTCCCGGTCGCGAGTTCGAACCCCCACTGGTGCCACGGGCAGAAGATGTACTCCATGTCGCGGACCATCACCGCGTCACCGGGAACGGTCTCGTCGACGATGTTGCGTCCCCTGGCGCGGCCCGAACACAGCGGGCCGCCTTCGTGCGGGCAGTAGTTGGCGATCGCGTAGAACGTGCCGTTGACGTTGTAGACGCCGACACCGTGCCGGCCGATGGGCACCAATTTGTGTGTGCCCGGCGGGATTTCGTCCACTGTGGCAACGACGTGCTCGCGCCCCTGCGCCAACCGGGGCGTCTTGTCCTTGTCCATGTCCTCAGAAAACCCGTACCTGGCCCTCGAGCGCAGGCACGGTGTCCGGCAACTTGTACGTCTCGATGCCGTTCTTGAACATCACGGCCTCCCGGGCATGCTCGGGCAGGTGCTTGACCAGCCAGCGCGGGTCGTCGAACGTCCAGTGCGGGTAGTCGCTGGAGAACAGCAGGATCTTCTCGCACTCCATCCACTCGAAAGCCCGGCTGAGCTCAGTCTTGTCCTCGGGGTAGTCCAGCGGCTGGGTGGTGAACTTGATGTGGTCCTTGACGTACTCGCTCGGCTTGCGCTTGATGTCCAGCCACGACTTGCGGGCCTTGTAGAGCGCGTCCATGCGCCACATCAGCGGCAGGATCCAGGTGAACGCGTGCTCGACGAACACGATGCGCAGGTTGGGATGGCGATCGAAGGTGCCGTCGAAGATCAGGCTCATCACCTGGTTGGCCGCCAGCAGCGAGTACGTGACCATGAAGTCGTGGTTGTAGCTGGGCATACCGACCGGCGGCATCGGCAGCTCGTCGTAGTGGCTGCGCGACAGGTGGCAGCTCACCGTGATGTCGTGCTTGGTTGCCGCGGCCCAGATCGGGTCGTACTTCGGGTTGCCCCACGAGGGGCGCGGCTCGGCCTTGATCAGGATCTGCGCCATGTAGGGGTGTCCGGCCCAGCGTTCGATCTCGGCGACGCTCTCCTCGGGTTGCTGGATCGCGACGCAAATGGAGCCGCGCCAGCGCTCGTGCCAGTTGTTGTGGCTGTCCAGCCAGTGGTTGGCCTGCCAGTCGTTGAGCGCGTATGCCATCGCATGCTCTGCCTCGGGAAGTCGGGCGGGGTAGGCCGCGGGCTCGAGGATCGCGAGGTCTGCCCCGGCTTCCATGATCAGCTGCTTGAACGCCAGATCGGGGTCGCTACAGGCGAATTCGCCATCGGACGGGAAGGCGTCGACGCGCATCGCATACGAGTGCGCGTAGTCGGGTGCGTCGTAGTAAATCTGGTCGCCCACCTTGCGGGTCAGGAAGTACTTGCTGCGCCACGGCTCCGGGATGTAATCGACCAGTTCTCCACGCCGGGGGGACGGGTGGACGTCGGAGTCGACGCACCGAACGGCGATGCGCTCGGCCGCAGGTACCCGGGGGTTCGCGGTGACGGTCATGGTGCGCTCCTCTCAAACCTCTACTGTGCCGCAGCCGTCGCCGTGACGGAGGCAATGTCGGCACTTTCGATGCCGTACAACTGCGCGGCGTTTCGCCAGCACAGCTTGTCGCGCTGCTCGGGGGTGTAGGCGCCGGGCACCGACAACTCGTTGAGCTGCCAGTGCGGATAACTCGACCCGTACATCACCATGTCGTCCTTGCCGGTGAAACCGGCCCATTCGCCGGCGAAGTCGACGTCTCCGGGCCCGTCCAACGCGCCCTGCACGAAATAGACGTGGCCGGGCAGGTAGTCGCTGGGCATCCGCGGCGCCCAGGGCGTCTGCTCCAGGTGCGGGCGGCCGAAGCAGTCCATCCGCCAGATGAACGGGGTCAGCAGGTCGGCGGCGCCGTCGGCCCAGACGAACTTGAGCGCCGGCATCCTCTCGAACACCCCCTCGGCGATCATGTTCATCAGGTGGTACAGGAAATTCAGCGCGGTGAAGCCCACGAACTGCTCGTAGGTGCGGGTGACGCCGGACGGGGTGGGCGGAAGTTGAATCCCCGACCCCACCTCGAAGTGGACGGCCACCGGCCACCCGGCGTCCACGGCCGCCTCCCACAGCGGCCAGTACTGCGGTTTGCCGTACAGCTCGCGCGACTGCAGCGGGATGCCCAGCTGCACGATGCGCGGATGGTTCCGATACTTGTCGATCTCGCGCAATGCGCCCGCGACGTCGTCGGGGTTCACCCGCAACGTGCCGCGGAACTTCTCGCCCAGCTGGGGATGGTCCAGCCAGCGGGTCACCATCATCTCGTTGTGTGCGGCGGCGAGCGCCGTGCCGAGGTGGCGGTCGGGCATGATGCCGCGCGTCATCGGATGCAGAACGGCGATGTCGACACCTCTGTCGGTGAACAGATGTCTTGCCACCACCTCCGGGTCGGAACCCGGATACTGACCGTCCGGACCGGTTGACCTGTCGGCGTATTCGCCGCCGGGCGCTCCGTACCAGTCCATCTCGTAGTCGGGGAAACCTCGGCTGCGAAAGGGCTCCTGCAGGAAGTTCTGGCGCAGGTCCTTGTTGGACTGGCAGAAGATGTGCACGCTGGCATCGATGACGGGCACCTTCACCTGCGCGTCCGTGGCGCCGGTAAAGCCGTCACTGAGAACCTTCACCGAATTCTGTCCTTCACTTCCGCGGCCGAGGGCGCGGCCGTCAACAGCTTCAGTGTAGATCGTTGTTCTTCATTAGCAAGAATTCTGTTCTCCAGCGTACCGCTTAATATTCGTGCAGGTAGGACGCGTTGCTGGTCGGGTGCTCAGCTGACATTGGGCGAGAATGGATACCCGCGGCAGGAGAATGGCTGGATCATCTTCGAGAATGTTATTCTCCGGTCTGGTCGGTCGTCAGGAGGCGTGCGGGTGTTACTTGAGTTCGATGCTGATCAGAGGTTGTGGCAGGAGACCGTGCGTGACGCGGTGTCCAAACAGTGCCCGGCGTCGCTGATCCGGGATATCGCAGAGAACGGTGTCGACCCGACGCCGCTGTGGAACAGCTACCTCGACGCCGGATGGACCGAGCTGACCGATTCGGAGAACGCGGTCGAGTTGGCGATCGTGCTCGAAGAACTCGGGCGGGTCACCGACCCGACGCCGTTCCTGGCCACCCTCACGCAGTTCGCGCCGCTCGTCGGCGACCGTTACGACCCCAGCGGAGCGGGCACCGCCGTGTACTCGGGTGTCACCGCCAACCGCGACGCGCGGGGCTGGGTGCTCTCCGGGACCGACCGCTTCGTTCTGGACGGCGACCGCGCCGACCGGCTTGCCGTGGTGACGCCCGCTGGTGTCTTCTGTGTCGATCCGCGGGCCGACTCCGTCAATGTCACCACCCGGCGCGTCGACGTGTT
This sequence comes from Mycobacterium sp. 4D054, assembly GCF_052245755.1. Classification (NCBI taxonomy): domain Bacteria; kingdom Bacillati; phylum Actinomycetota; class Actinomycetes; order Mycobacteriales; family Mycobacteriaceae; genus Mycobacterium; species Mycobacterium sp. 4D054. The sequence goes on along the minus strand of NZ_JBQQCF010000037.1, from coordinate 4,994 downwards.
CGACCCCGTGCTGCACGTCGCCGAGGTGTCGTTCGTCGGCGCCCAGGTCTCCGATTCGGACCGGCTGGTCGTCAACACCGAGCGCGCGCGCCACGTGGCGCTGATGGGGATGGCGATCACGATGGTCGGCGCGTGCCAGCGCATCCTCGACCTGGTGCTCGAACACGCCAAGAGCCGTCAGCAGTTCGGCGTCGCGATCGGCACGTTCCAGGCGGTCCAGCACAAGGCAACCGACATGTTCGTCGCGATCGAACGAGCCCGCGCGCTGTCGTACTTCGCGGCGCTGACCATCGCCGCCGACGACCCGCGCCGGCGGCTGGCGGCCGCGATGGCCAAGGCGTCGGCGGGCGAGTGCCAGTCGCTGGTGTTCCGGCATGGCGTGCAGCTGTTCGGGGCCATGGGCTTTACATGGGAGAACGACCTTCAGTTCGCGCTGAAGCGGGCCAAGGCGGGCGAGTTGATGCTCGGCGGGGCCGCCGAGCACCGGGCGATGATCGCGGAGGAATTTGATGCAGCTGACCTTTGATTCCGATGTGGAGGATTTCCGCGCCGAGTTCTCCGCCTTCCTCGACGAGCACACGCCGTCTGCGGCAGAGACTTTGGAGCGTCCACGCTCGGTCTCACACATGCCGCAATGGGCCAGGGACTGGCAGCGGCTGTTGTTCGACAACGGGTGGCTGCTTCCTGCGCAGCCGCCCGAATTCGGTGGCCGCAACGCGTCGGTGCTGCAGACCTTCGTGCACGCCGAGGAACTGTGCCGGCGCCGGATCTACCACAGTTTCAACCCGCAGGGCGTCAACATCATCGCCGCCTCCCTGCTGACGTTCGGCACCGACGAGCAGAAACACCAGTGGGCGGTCCCGGTGCTGCGCGGCGAACGCACCGCATCGCTGGGCATGAGCGAGCCCAGCGCCGGTTCCGACCTTGCGTCGTTGCGCACCAAAGCGGTTCGCGACGGTGATGTATTCGTGGTCAACGGTCAAAAGGTGTGGACGTCGGGGGCGCATGACGCCGATTTCCTGCTGACGTTCGTGCGCACCGACCCTGATGCGCCCAAGCACAAGGGAATCAGCGTGCTGCTGATCCCCACCGACCTCGACGGGGTGGTGTGCCGGCCGTTCGCCGACATGACCGGCATCGACAACCTCGACTTCAATGAGGTGTTTTTCACCGACGTCCGGGTCCCGGTCGAGAACCTGGTCGGCCCGCTCAACGGCGGATGGGGCGTGGCCAACGGCTCACTGGGACACGAGCGCACGATGATGTGGCTGGGTTTCGCCGACCGGATCGCCAACTGCATCGCCGACTTCCAGCCGAAGAACCCGCTTGAGCGCGACGCGCTGGCCACCAGCATCATGGACTACCAGGCGCTACGCCTGCTCGGATCGGTGGGGATCGCCAAGGCGGCGCGCGGCGAGGTGGATGTGGCCTCGGTGTCCATCCCGAAGCTGCTCGGCGCCGAGGCCGAACAGCGGATCGAGGGCCTCGCCCTGGAGGCCGCCGGACCTGACGGGCTGGTACACCCCGCCACCTCGGGACCCTATGAGCACCTGAACCTCGACCACTACTTCGCCAGCTGGTTCGAGCGCTACTGCCGCAGCTTCGGCGGCACGATCGCCGGCGGCACCTCGGAGATCCAGCGCAACATCATCGCCCAGCAGGTGCTGGGGCTGCCGCGGCGGTAAGCGATGCGGGCCCCGGTAGGAGGCCCCGCCCGGGGTGCCCGCCCCGGATGCGCTGCGGTTTCACTGCTGCGCCGCGGCGGCATTCCCTGCGGTAAGACGCGGCGAGAGTGCGCGAAATTGCGGTTGGGTGCGGCATGTCGCCCGCAGACACGCACGGTCGCGGAGAAGAACTACAAGCGCTGCAGGGCGAATGTCCAGAACTGGGTGCCCGGAGGGCCGTTGAAGCACCCGACGTCGTACTTCGAGTCGATGGTTCCCAGTAGTGTCTGGGCATCCCACGAGTAGGTCTCGCGGGTCGGCATCACATGCCCGGGGCACTGGAGCCCGTCGGGCACATCGACAGTGAACGTATAGCGGCCGTTGTCGAGCCAGACCTTGCTCTCGTAGTACTGGTAGTACGCCAACCGCGGTCGCGCGGCGACGTTGAGGCAGTTCGGGTCCTTCTCCGGGATGCACAGCGACACGAACCAGAACCATGACGCGCGGGTGTACCTGTTGGTCAGCAGGTCGTAGTTGCCGATGGCAAAGCTTGCCGACGACGGCGGTGCGAGAAGCGTCGCCACCGACATCAATGCGGCAACCATCGTCGCGATCATGCGGAACTTCATCGCTGTCCTCCCAGCTTTCGCCGTCACTCATCGAACCATTCCGGCGTGACATCCGGGGCCGATTAGTCGATGACGGCCGCTTCTTTACGCTCGGTGATCGGTCGGGCGAGCTCCTGCTCGTCGCAGATCCGCTGGAGCTTGACCAGGGTCTCTTCGAGGCCGGGACCCAGCGGCTTGCCCGGGGTGAACGTGGCCGGAAGCTTGCGCATGCCCTGGATGACACCGATGGTGTCGTAGTGCACCGTACCCTCGGGGTCGCACACATAATCGGGCATGCGGTCCAGCACCGCGGTGAGCATCGACTTGAATACCGTGCGTGCGACGTTGGAGCCGACGCAGCGATGTACACCGATCCCGAAACTGAAGTGGCGGTTACCTTTGCGGTCCAGCACCACCTCGTGGGGGCGCTCGAACACCGACGGGTCCCGGTTGGCCATCGCCCAAGACAGCCACAGCCGCTCATATCGTTTGAACTGGTGACCCTCGACCTCGACATCCTCGGAGAAGGTGCGGCCGTCCCCGGGGGCAGGGGTGAAGAACCGCAGGAACTCCTCGGTGGCCGGATGCAGCAGCGTGGCCCGCTCCTTGCTGAGACGTTCCCTCTCCTGCGGATGCTCGCCGAGCCAATCCAGGGCGTGCGCCGTCAGCGCGGTGGTGGTGTCGAACCCGCCGCCGATGATCAACCCGAGATTGCCCAGGATCTCCATGTCCGGTGCCGGCTCGCCGTCGATCCGTAACTGCAGTAGCGCATTCACCAGACCCGGACGCGGGTTCTCGCGGATCTCCATCATGTTGTTGATGAGATCGATGCCCATCTCGCGATGCTGCTCGTTGATCTTCTCGCGTTCGGGCGCATGCTCGGGCGTGTACACCGACGCGTGTGTCGGCTCGCTGTAGACGTTCCACTTGTCGAGCCGGATGCCCATCATCGCCAGGGTGAACACCGCGGGCACCACATTGGCCAGATCGTCGACGAAGTCGATTCGGCCCGACTCGATGTGCTCATCCAGTGCGGCGCGGGTGATCTCGTCGATGAACGGTTCCCAGCGCTTGATCGCGGCGGGGGACAGGTAAGGGTTCAGCGCACCGCGGTAGGCGCTGTGCTCCGGCTCGTCCATCTCCAGAATGCCCCCGCGAACCACAGTGGCACGACTTGCTTTCGGGATCGTGATGCCTTGGAACGGCGTCTCACCGGAGATGTCGTGGTGATTCGACACCGCAGGACAGCGTGCGAGTTCGAACACGTGCTTGCTGTCGGCGGCCACCCAGTGCCCGTTGTAGGTCTCCGACCACGCCATCGGGCACTTGGCGTGCATCTCCTCGGTGATCTTCTCGAACTGCAGCCGGTACTCCGGGGTGTGCCTGTCGAAGTAGTACGTGTTCTTCTTGCGGTTGTCGTCGGCGGTGCCGCTCACGACGTCGTCGACACTCAAAGGTCTGCTCTCCCTGTGTATTCCGGCTGGAGGACTGCGGTCACAGTCACTCTTCGATCGAGATCGCCTGTTCCGGGCAGGACTGCACGGCCTCCCGCACGGCGTCCTCCTGGTCGGCCGGGACGATCTCGTTGACCGGCGAGGCGGTACCGTCGATGTCGCTGAGTTCAAAGGAATCCGGTGCGATCATCGAACACAGCGTGTGCCCCTGGCACCGTCCCGAATCAACCCAAACCTTCACGGCCTCGCCTCCTCAACTTCGATGGTGCCGCTCACGCGTGGTAGTCGTACCACTTCAGATAGCCGCCGGCGTCGACGCGCAACTGCATTCCGGTGACGTACCTGGCCTCGTCCGACACCAGCCACAGGATCGCGTTGCTGATGTCCTCCGGTTCGATGAAATTGACCTTCATCGCCTGCTGCACACCGAAGACCGGCTCGGCGTCGGCCCGGGTAGGGTTCTCCAGGTCCGGCCGGAACGACTTGTACATCGGCGGGCTCTGCAGCATGTCGGTGTTGCAGTTGGTCGGATGTACGACATTGGCGCGGATACCGCGGACGGCGAGCTCAGTCGCGAGATCATGCACGTATTGCGAGAGAAGACGTTTCGAGGTCATGTAAGCCATGCCGCCGGGATCGTTGCCCGGATTGGGCTTGTTGTGCGCATCCATCAGCGCCGCGGTCGAGCCGGTTGCCACGATCGATGCGCCCTCCTTCAGGTGCGGCAACGCGACCTGGATGGCGTTGATGGTGCCGACCAGGTTGGTGTTGATCACGTCGGTCCACGCCTGCATGGGCGGGGTTCCCTTCATGCCGGCGATGCCGGCCTGGGCGATGACGATGTCCACACCGCCCAATTGGGCGATACCGTCCTCGAGGGCCTTCTTCAGCTGTGCGGCATCACGCACGTCGGCCTTCGCGGCGACGATGCGCTGCCCGGTCTTCTCGACGAACGCCGCGGTCTCTTCCAGATCTTCGGGCGTGGCCATCGGATACCCGATGGTGTCGACGTTCTCGCAGAGATCGACCGCGATGATGTCGGCGCCCTCTTCGGCGAGCCGTACGGCGTGGCTGCGGCCTTGACCGCGTGCCGCCCCTGTGATGAAGGCGACCTTGCCTTGAACGCGTCCCATGAACAGTCGTCCTTAAGTTCGTAGTTGCAGTTACTTCGTGTTGTTACGTTGGGCTGTGACCCGGGTGGGTCGGGTGAGGCTGCATGGTCGTAGCCGGCCCTGGTGGTGCGGCTTGAAAGGACTGGCCGCCCGGCC
>NZ_JBQQCF010000036.1:0-55461 GCF_052245755.1 Mycobacterium sp. 4D054 | reverse complement strand
GCAAGCTGCCCAGCGAGGTGTTCCGCGAGCATTTCCTGACCTGCTTCATCGCCGACCCCGTCGGTGTCACCACCCGCCATCAGATCGGGGTGGACAACATCTGCTGGGAGGCCGACTACCCGCACAGCGATTCGATGTGGCCCGGGGCGCCCGAGCAACTCGACGAGGTCCTCAAGGCCAACAACGTGCCCGACGACGAGGTCAACAAGATGACCTACCAGAACGCGATGCGCTGGTATCACTGGGACCCGTTCAGCCACATCTCGCGCGAGCAAGCCACCGTCGGGGCCCTACGCAAAGCCGCCGAAGGACACGACGTCTCCATCCAAGCCCTCTCGCACCATAAGGAGGGTGAACGAGGCGGCGGCGCAGGGCATTTCGATGCCCTCAGGGCAGCCGCCCGGGGGAATTCCGGCAGCGACTAGCTTTCGCCGAAATCGCATTCCATGCGCGAAAAGTCGCGCGATAGCCGCGTGGAATGCGATTTCGGCGGGTCGTTGAACATCAGCGCGTCAGCGAGTACCGGATCGGCAGGTGCTTGAGTCCTCCGACGAAGATCGTCGCGATGTGCTCGGGCTTGCCGGCCAGCTCGACCGACTTCAGCCGCGGCAGCAGCTCGGTGAAGAAGCTGTTGATCTCCATGCGGGCCAGCGCAGCACCCAGGCAGAAGTGCACGCCGTAGCCGAACGCGACATGCTTGTTGGGGTCACGGCCGACGTCGAAGGTGAACGGATCGGCGAACACATCCTCGTCCCGGTTCCCGGACGGGTATGACAGCAGAACCGACTCCCCCGCCGCGATTTTCACGCCGCGGACCTCGGCATCCCGCTGGGCGGTCCGCATGAATTCCTTGACCGGGGTCACCCACCGGATCATCTCTTCGGTCGCCAGCGGCATCAGGTCGGGGTTCTGCTGCAGCCGCCGCAACTGATCGGGGTTCTCGATCAGCGCCTGCAACCCGCCCGAGATCGTCGCGCTGGTGGTGTCGTGGCCGGCGGTGGCGACGATCAGGTAGTAGGAGACCGTGTCGATGTCGGACAGCGGTTCACCGTCGATACGGGCGTTGGCGATCGCCGAGGCCAGATCCTCGGTGGGGTGAGCCCGACGCGCCGCGGTGATCTCGTTGAAATAGTTGAACATGTCGAACAGCGCCAGCCCGCGTTCCTCCATCGAGGCCCCACGCTGAAGTTCGGCGTCGTCGTTGCCGAACAGTTCCTGCGTGTAGGTCAGCATCCGGCCGAAATCCGACTCCGGGATGCCCAGCAGGGACATGATCACATACAGCGGGAAGTTCACCGCGACCTCCTGCACGAAATCGCATTCGCCGCCGCGCTCGTACATCTGGTCGACGAAGGTCCTCGCGAGCTCGTCCACGCGAACCTTCAGCGCGCGCACGGCTTTCGGCCGGAACCAGTCTGCGCCGATCGCCCTGACCTTGCGATGCTGCGGATCGTCGAGATGAATCAGGGTGCTGATGCCCATGGATGCGTGCTGGGCATCGCCTTCGGCGGTCGTCAGCACGGGCCGGGGCGAGTTCGTGAAGACGATGTTGTCGCGCTCGATGGCCATGATGTCGGCGTGCTTGGTGATGGCCCAGAACGGGTTGTAGCCCGGAACTTCCACCCACGACACCGGCGCGCTGGCGCGCAGGCGGGTCATCGCCGCGTGCAACCGCGCTTCGTCGGCGTAGGCGCTGGGATCGGCGAACACCTTGGCCGCCTCGTCGGCGATACGAACTCTCATCACATCTCCTTCATCATTCGCAGGCGCGCAAATCGGTGACCAGGTCGACCACCGTCGCCTCGTCGATGGACGGCGGAAAGCCCACCAGCACACGGTCGATCAGGCCGTCACACCGTGCCCGGATCTTGTCCACCACATCATCGACCAACGCGACGACGGCGAATTCGTCGAGGATGGCGTCGTCGACGAGCGACCCCATCGTGTCCCAGTCACCCAGCCGCGAGAGCCGATGCATCTCGGTCTGCAGATCGCCCCAGCCGTGCAGCTCCAACACGTTTCGGTAGGCCGGGGTGGAGGCGTAGAACGCGATCTGCTTGCGGGTCGCCACTGCGGCCGTGGCCAGCTGCTGTTCGTCGTGGCCGGTGACGACGAACAACGGGCTGGCCACCTCGATGTCCGCGCGCTTACGGCCGGCCCGTTCGATCCCCCGCGCCAACGTCGGTACCGTGACCTCCCGGAGGTAGCGCTGCGTCGAGAACGCGTGCGCGAGTAGACCGTCGGCGACCTCGCCGCACATCTCGGTCATCCGGTCCCCCACGGCGGCGACGAAGACCAACGGATCGCCGTGCGGCTGGCCGGGCGGGACGAACATCGGCGTCATCAGCTTGTGGGTGTAGAACTCGCCGTCGAAGGCCAGCCGGGAGCCATCACGCCAGCACGCCCAGATCGCGCGCAGGGCGAGCACGAACTCCTGCATCCGCGCGACGGGCCTGCTCCACGGCATGCTGAACCGCTTCTCGATGTGCGGCTTGATCTGCGACCCCAGGCCGAGGATGAACCGCCCCTGCGAGTAGTCCTGCAGATCCCAACCGATCTGGGCCACCGTCATGGGGTTGCGCGCGAACGCCACCGCGATGCTGGTGCCCAGCTCGATGCTGTGCGTGTGTTCGGCGGCCAACGTCAGCGGCAGGAACGGATCATGATTGATCTCGGCCGTCCAGCAACCGTCGTAGCCCCGCCGTTCCAGCGTTCTCGCCGCGGCGGGAACCTGGGACAGTTGACTGACGACGGCAGCGTCCACCTTCAGGCCGCCTCCAGCACCCATGCTGAATGAAGCTACAGTAAGCAATTCAGTAAGGTCAACGCCGGAAGTCGCGTGCCGGCCGAGGACAGGAGTATGCGCATGGCCAGTGCCGAGGATTGGAAGGACACCCTCGACGAGCTCACGCGCCGGCGTGAGGTGTCCAGGGCCATGGTCGGCGACGAGCGCCTCGCCAGGCACCACGGCAAGGGCAAGCTCGACGCGCGCGGGCGCCTCGACCATCTGCTGGACAAGGGCTCCTTCCGCGAGTTCGGCACCCTGGTCGGCGGTGACATCGCCGCCGACGGCATCGTCACCGGCTCCGGTCTGATCGACGGCAGACCGGTGCTGGTCGGTGCGGAGGACTTCACCACGTTGGCCGGCAGCATCGGACCCGGTGGCAACGCGAAGCGGTACCGTCTGGCCGAACTGGCGCTGCGAGATCGCGTTCCGATGGTGATGCTGCTGGAGGGCGCAGGGTTCCGGCCCAGCGGCGAGCATTACGGGCGCACCCCCACCGACCTGCTGGCACAGGCACAGTGCTCTGGCAGGGTGCCGACGGTCAGCGGGCTGTTCGGACCGTCGGCCGGGCACGGCGCGCTGGTCGCGCCGGTGTGTGACTGGACGATCATGACCAACCAGGGCGCGATCTTCACCGCGGGCCCGCCGGTGGTGAAAGAGTCCACCGGCGAGGAGATCTCGAAGGAGGACCTGGGCGGTCCGTCGGTGGCGCTGGCCAGCGGGGTGATCCACAACCTCGGCCAGGACGATGCCGCGGTGCTCGACGACATCCGGCGCTATCTGTCCTACTTCCCGTCGAGTGCATGGTCGTATCCGGCGCCGCGGCCGGCGAGCGAGTCGACCGCCCGCCGGGCCACCCCGGAGCTGCTGGAGATCGTGCCGCGTGGCAACCGCCAGGTGTACGACATGCGCGCGGTGCTCGACGTCGTCTTCGACGACACCGCCTGGTTCGAGGTGCAGCCGAAGTTCGGGCCGGCGATGATCACCGCGCTGGCCCACCTCGGGGGCCACCCGGTGGCGGTGGTGGCCAACCAGCCCAAGGTGCTGGCCGGCTCGATCGACGCCGACGCCGCCGACAAGGCCGCGCACTTCATCATGGTCGCCGACGCGTTTCATCTACCGATCGTGTTCCTGGCCGACAACCCGGGGATGCTGCCCGGCAGCCGGTCGGAGAAGACCGGGGTGCTGCGCAGCGGGGCCCGCATGTTCGCCGCGCAGACGGCCGCGACGACACTGAAACTGCATGTGACTCTACGCAAGGCGTACGGCTTCGGGTCGATGGTGATGTCGCTGCCGGGCTTCGACAATCAGAGTGCGACGTTCGCGTACCCGGGCGCGACGATGGGCGCGATGAGCGCAGCGGCCCTGAGCCGGGCGTCGCACGCCACCGAGGACATCGAGGCCAAACTGCGCCAGGCCGAGGTGGACGCGTCGTTCCGGTCGGCGGGGCACCTCGGCTTCGACGACCTGATCCATCCCGAGGAGACGCGCGACGTGCTGCTCGACGCGCTCGAGCGTGGGCTCTACAGTCGGCAGGCCGCGGCGCAACCGGTGACGCGCACGGCGATCACCCCCTAGCCGCCAGGGATGTCGGCGTGTTCATCACCACTGAGGCAGGACGGACACCCCGACCTCACGAGCTCCGGTAGGCGGCGATCACCGGCTCGAGTTCGTCGGGCGTGGCGCCGTGCATGATCACCGCGTCGGCGCCGTAGTCGAATTCCTTGCGGACCCTGGCCGCGCACTGCTGCGGCGATCCGGTGGCCGCGGCCTCCAGCCACTCGTCGGGGATCAGCGTGGCGATGTGTTCGATCTGATCGGCGGTGGCCTTGTGGTCGATGCCGCCGCCGACGGACTGCACCACCTTGTCGTCGCGGAATCGTTGCAGCACAGCCGGATCCCAGCCGTTGGTGTTGACCAGCAGGTCGCCGTACCCCTGCAGGTAGGTGGCCAGCCGGGCCACGGTCTTCTTCAACCGCAGTTCCTCGGGCAGGTGATCCCCGACGGTCGCGAAGCACGACCACACCCGCACCGACGCCGGGTCACGGCCGGCCCGTTCGGCGGCGTCCTTGACGGTCTTGACCGCACGCTGCAGCGTCTCGGGCGCGAAGTAGGTGTGCAGGATGACGTCGTCGAACTCCCGCCCGCCCAGCGCCAGGGTCTGCGGGCCGAACGCGACGATGGCCAGCCGGATGTCCTCGCGGAAGTCCGGATCCAGGAACAGCACCGGGTATTTCCCGAGCGGCCCGTCGTGGTTGAAGATCAGCTCGCCGCGCCAGAGCTTGCGCATCACCTGCGCGAAGTCCTCCATCTGCGCGGTGGTCACCGTCGGTATCCCGAAAGCGTTGTAGATGGCGCCGATACCGCGGCCGATGCCGAGGGTGAACCGCCCGCCGGAGAGCCGGTGCATGGTGGTGGCCCACGAACCTGTGATCAGCGGGTGACGCGTGTTGTGGTTGGTGGCCGCGGTGGCGATCTGCATGCGGCTGGTGACGGCCAGCGCCGCGCCGGTCAATGACGAGGCTTCCTTGACGTTCCAGCGCTCGGAGATGAATCCCGTTCCGAAGCCCAGCTCCTCACCGCGGCGGGCCTCGTCCATCAGCGTGGCGGGGCCCTCGCCGCCGGCTCCGGCCAGCAGGTAGAAACCGAGCTCCTCCGATACAGTGTCGTTTCCCGACGACGCGTCGCTGCTTGCCTCCGACTGTGTCATTGCGATGTCGCTCCGCTCCTAGGCTTCGACGTCACGCCCAAACTCCTTGCTTGTAACCGCAATTCCAGACCTCGGTGATCCTGCCCTCGACGACGCGGAAGATCTCCATACTGCTGATCGTGTATTCGGTGCCGTCCTTGAGCGTCATCGGTGACTGGTACACGATCGCCACATGCTCGCCGTCGTCGCCGGCGACCACCAGGTTCAGGTCGAAACGGATGGTCTCGAACATGTCCCAGTGATCGACGATGCGGGCCACCGCCTGCTCGTGGGTCAGAGTCGTCGACTCGCCGACATCGTGCCGGACCACCGTGTCGCCCATCAACTCCTCGGCGAGCGCGAGGTCGCGGTGATTCCAGACCACGAAGTTGTACTGCTCGACCACTTCACGCGCCGACCGCGTCATGCGAACACCTCCACGGCATCGATGTCGTCGACCGCGGCGACGGCGCGGGCAGTCAGCTCCAGACACAGTGCCCGGGAGCGCTCCGGCAGGGTGTCCCAGCCGATCAGGGTGATGACCGGGAGCACCATCACATAGGCCACCGCGAATCGATAGTGCCGCCAGGCGTCGTCGAAGCCGTAGGACGTGAGGCCCCGGTCCCGCAGCACCCCGAGATACTCCCGCACCAGCGACTCGTCGTGTCCCCGGCGCGCCGCGACCGGCAGACCCTGACTGACCAGATAGCCGATGTCCGCGGCGCCGCAGCCCACCGACGCGAACTGGAAGTCGACGATCTTGAGACGGTCACCGTCGAAGAACATGTTGTCGGCGCGGATGTCGCCGTGCAGCAGCATCGAGTGCTCGGTCAGCGCCGACAGCGCCTGCGGTGCCGACTCGGCGAACCGGTCGGCGAAACGCGCCACCCGGCGGGGCACGGCGGCGCCGGACTTGTCGCGGTATACCTGCCACCCCGGCGCGAACGCCGGCACCAGCAGGTCACGGACGACCGGCGTCGACAGACTCGGAAAGTCCTGCAGCACGACGACATTCACTGGATCGGCCGACCACGCGTGCAGCGCCGCCAGAGTCGCGACCGCCAACCGCACACGGTCGACCGACAGCCCCGCCAGATGGTCGGCATTGTCCCAGTCCCGCAGATCTTCGAGCAGCAGCACGAAATCGACGGAATCCTGGGCAATCCGGGCGGTGTAGACCCGCGGAGTGTCCATCGGCGCGCGCCCGGCCACGTCGCGGTAGAACCTGAGTTCGCGCCGGTAACCGTCGAGAAGTTCCATCGCACCACGCGCCTCGGACTCCGCGGGCAGTTTGGCGATCAGGCTGGCGGGCACCTCCCCGGTGCCGGTGAGGTACAGACGGTAGAGCAGAGACGAGAACCCCGAGTCCTCGGCGATCCGTTCGGCACGGACATCGGTCACCGTGCTCTCACCCGACAGTCCGGCATCGGTACGCAACGCCTCGGTCAGCCACCGTGGCGTGATCTCGGCGATGGAGCGGGGCACCGCCGCCGTCTCCCGCGCGTCGGTCATGCCACTCGAAGTCACCGTTGACCTCCCACACTTATTTGACGCCGCGCAACTAAGTTAGGGGTCCGGCGTTTAACATGCAAGGGTGCCTTCTCCCGCCGCAGGGTTGACCCAACCTCAGCGCCTTGAGCTCTCGGCTCGCAGACTCCTACAGGCCTCCGTGGCATTGATCGGCGAAAAGGGTTGGGAAACAACGACAGCTGCGGAGATCGGACTACGCGCCGGCTATAGCAGGGCGATGGTGCACGCCCGCTACGGCAGCAAGGACGCGCTGCTGGAGACCCTATTCGCCACCGAGTACGAGAAGAAGTTGAGCCCAGCGCCGGATCCCGGTTCCGACGGGCTGACCCAGGCGCTGGCGCATGTCGACCGGATCGCGCTGTTGCACGCCGAGGACCCGGACCTGTGCCGAGCAGTCTTCGTGCTGACCTTCGAAGCCGCCAAGACCAGCTCACAGGCGCATCCGTACATCCGCATGTGGCTCGAACGTGCAGCCAACACCGTCCAGGCCGGTCTGCGTCAGGGGATCGCCGACGGATCCGTGCGGGCCGACGTAGATATCGCAAGAGCCGTCAACGATTTCGGCGCGTCCGTGTTGGGTACCGCATATCAGTGGATCATGCAGGCCTATCCGTACGACGTCGCCGAGGAACTGGCTTACGTACGAGGGCGACTGGTCAGCACCTACGGCGCCGGGTAGCGCGGGCATCACGCGAGTTTGAATCCGCGGTAACCCGCCTGCGCGACCTCGTCGCAGCGGCGACGGTACTCCGGGATGCCCGCGGTGTAGCCCATGTACATGCGCTTCTTGCCGGGCACGTTGCCGCCGTTGTACCACGAGTTGCACGACGGGTGGACGAGCACCGTGGGCGCCACCAGCGCCGTGGCGTCGTCGATCCACTGCTGCTGGGCCTCGGGCAGCGCCTCGATGGTGTGGTAGCCGTGTCCGCGCAGATAGGTCAGGCAGGCGCCGATCCATTCCACGTTCTGCTCCAGCGCTGCGACGAAATTCGCTGCCGCGGAAGGGCTTCCGGGCCCCTGGATGGTGAACAGGTTCGGGAAGCCGGCGACCGCGAGACCGAGGTAGCTCAACGGCCCCTCCTCGGCCCAGAATCGCCTCAGCGACGCCCCGGCGCGTCCGCGCACGTCGATCCGGCTCAACGCGCCGGTCATCGCGTCGAATCCCGTCGCATAGATCAGCACGTCGAGTTCGTGCAGGCCGCGCTCGGTCTCCAGCCCGGCGCAACGCACCGACACGATCGGATCGTCGCGCAGGTCCACCAGCGTGACGTTGTCGCGGTTGAAGGTCTCGTAGTAACCCTGGTCGATGATCGGCCGTTTGCACGCGAACGGGTGGCTCGGTGTCAGCGCCCTGGCGGTGTCGGGGTCGGTGACGATGCGGGCCACGGCCTGCCCGTACAGCCGGGCGGCCATCTGGTTGGCCTCGATGTCGAAGAACAGGTCACCCCAGTTCAGCGCACCCATGATGCCGTTCTCGTCGACCGCGCGCCGCCGCTCCTGCTCCGAGGCGGACTTCAGCGCCGGCTTGGTCAGCATCTCCAGCAGCACCGAGAATGCGCTCAGCCGCGCCGCGCCGACAGGATGTTCGCGCTGGGCGGCGCGGATCTGCGGGTAACGGGCCTTGAGCTCGTCGAGCTCGCCCGGTTCGAACTTGCGCACCTCCCAGGGCAGCGTGTAGGCCGGGGAACGTTGAAAAACTTTGAGCTGCATGGCTTCCCGCGCGACAACCGGGATCAGCTGAACACCGGTGGAACCCGTGCCGATCACCCCGACCCGCAGACCGGTCAGATCGGCACCGCGCTCGGGCCAGCGGCTGGTGAACAACGAGCTGCCGCCGAAGGTGTCCATGCCGGGTATCGACGGTTCCAGCGGCACCGACAGGATCCCGGTGGCGGCGACGACGAAAGGAGCCGCGAACGTCTCCCCCGTCCCCGTCTGCACCGACCACTCGCCGGCGTCCTCGTCGAACGTCATGGCCACGACGTCCATGCCGAACGCGATGTTGCGGCGCAGATCGAGCCGGTCGGCGACGAAGTTGAGATACGCCTCGATCTCCGGCTGGGCCGGCATGGTCTCGGTCCACACCCACTCCTGCTGGATCTCCTCGGAGAAGCTGTAGGAGTACTCGATGCTCTCGATGTCGCAGCGCGCCCCCGGATAGCGGTTGAACAACCACGTACCGCCCACGTCGTGCGCGCGCTCGAGCACCCGGACCCGCAGGCCGAGCTCGCGTAGGTGGTGCAGCGCGTAAAGGCCGGAGAAGCCGGCCCCCACCACGAGTACGTCGAAGCGGGCCGCGCCATGTTCCATCGTCACGGTTCCTCCGGGCTCGACATACTGTCGCTGTTACAGTATCGATGCCCACAGGCACCCGTGGCGGATCCGCACAATTCGTTTCCGCCGTGCGCCGGATGGCCGCCGCAGCAGAGGAGTCGTCATGAAAGTCCCCTTCACCTGGAAGGTCACCGGGTGGTTCATGATCGGTTGGTCGGCCGAGTACGAGGTGGGCGAGGTCAAGGCGCTCAAGTATTTCGGCGAGGATCTGGCCGCATACCGCGACGAATCGGGTCGTCTGCACGTCCTGGAAGCGCACTGCAAACACCTCGGCGCGCACATCGGCCACGGCGGCAAGGTGGTCGGGGACTGCGTCGAGTGTCCGTTCCACGGCTGGCGCTGGGGCCCGGAGGGAGACAACACCTACATCCCCTACCAGCCGGACCGCCCCAACCGCGGTCTGCGATTGCGGTCCTTCCCGGTCAAGGAGCAGTACGGCTGCATCTTCGTGTGGCACCAGCCCCAGGGCAAGGAACCGCAGTGGGAACTGCCGGACATCTTCTGGAAGTTCCCGCAGTTCGAGACCGACGCGAACGCCTACTACCGGCCTTATCCGGAGTTCTCCAGCCGCGCGGACGCCATTCCCGTGCATCCGCAGATCGTCGCCGAGAACGGGCCCGACAGCTCGCACTTCCGCTATGTGCACGGCGCGTCGGTGACACCGGTCTGCCTGCACTGGGAACACGTCGACCAGGAGTGGCGGTTCCTGACCGGCTGGCCCGACGCGCGCAGCGACGACCCGAACGCGATGGCGCTGAAGATCCACAGCCACTTTTCCGGCCTCGGGTTCGCGATGAGTGCGTTCGAAGGTTCGTCGAACCACCGGCTGATCTTCGCCTGCACGCCGGTCGACGACGAGGTCTCGGACATGTTCTATTCGATCTGGTGGCCCAAGCTGATCGGGGAGACCTCTGATGTGCCGCCGCCCGAAGTGATCGAGAGGGTGCAGCGGCAGTTCCTCAAGACCGTGTGGGAGGACTGCGACATCTGGCGCTATCAGAAGTACGTGGAGAACCCGCCGCTGGCCAAGATCGACGCAAAGCCGTACATGGCGATGCGCAAGTGGGCGCAGCGGTTCTACGAGGTTCCCGCCGAGGTGCCGCCGGCGGGTACGACCACCGCATGAGGGTCCCCCTCGCCGAGCTCGTTGCACCGGCGCATACCGCGGTGATCACCCAGGAATGTCAGGGCGCGGTGGTGGGGCCCGACGCCGGACTGGCCGCGCTCGCCGACGAGGCGCGTCGCGGGGCGCTGCCCAACATCGCCCGGCTGTTGCCGGTGGCCCGCGCCGCGGGCGCGTCCGTCGTGCACTGTCTGGTTCAGCGCCGCGCCGACGGGCGCGGAGCCAACCACAACGCCAAGATCTTCGCCCTCGGGGCCTCCGGTGTGGACATCACCCCGGGTAGTCCCGGCACCCAGCTGGTACCGGAGATCGACGCCCAGCCAACCGATCTGGTACTGCATCGGTGGCACGGGCTGGGGCCGATGGGCGGCACCGACCTGGACGCGGTCCTGCGCAACCTCGACGTGCGCACGATCGTCGCCGTGGGCGTGTCGGTGAACGTCGCGATCACCAACCTCGTCATGGACGCCGTCAACGCGGGCTACCGGGTGGTCGTTCCCCGGGACGCCGTCGCCGGGGTACCGGCGGACTATGCGGCCGCCGTCATCGACAACACGCTGTCGCTGCTGGCGACCGTGACCACCACCGACGAACTGCTCGACACCTGGAGGTAGCCCCATGGGCATACAACTTTCGGCCATCTGTCCACTCGGCGGGCGTCGCCGTCTAGAGTCCATCGCATGACCGAGTCGATTCAGTTCACCGTCCCGGCTGCCGCCGACGCCGTCGCGGCCGTGATCGGCGACCGCGAGTTCATCGTCCAGGGCGACCGTCGCTACACCTACGCGCAGATCGTGCAGCGCTCCAACCGGCTCGGCGCCTACCTGCACGCCCGGGGGCTCGGCTGCCATACCGAGCGTTCCGAGCTGCCGGGCCACGAGGTCGGTCAGGACCTGCTGGGCATCTACGCCCACAACGGTCCCGAATACATCGAGGGCATGCTCGGGGCGTGGCGGGCCCGCGTCGCGCCGTTCAACGTGAACTACCGCTACGTCAAGAGCGAGCTGCACTATCTGCTGTCGGACTCCGGCGCCACCGCGCTGCTCTATCACGGCGCATTCGCGCCGCGGCTGGCCGAAGTACTGCCCGACCTGCCCGACCTCAAGGTGCTCATCCAGATCGCCGATGATTCGGGCAATGAATTGCTGCCCGGCGCAGTCGATTACGAGTCGATCGTGGCCGACGGGCCCTCCGATCCGCCGCCAGTCGAACCGTCGCCCGACGACCTCTACGTGCTCTACACCGGCGGAACCACCGGCATGCCCAAGGGGGTGCTGTGGCGTCAGCACGACATCTTCATGACCTCGTTCGGCGGCCGCAGCCTCTACACCGGTGAGCTGATCTCGACGCTGGACGACGTCGCGAAACGGTGCGTGGAGTCCCCCGGCACCAAGCTCATGGTGCTGCCCCCGCTGATGCACGGCGCCGCGCAGTGGGCGGTCTTCACCGCGATGAACACCGGTCAGACCGTGGTGTTCTCGCCGGTCACCAGCCACCTCGACGTCGACGACGTGATCGCCACCATCGAACGGGAGAAGGTGCTGGCCGTCACGGTGGTCGGCGACACCATGGCCCGGCCGTTGGCCGAGGCGTTCGAACGGACCGACGCCGACCTGTCGGCGTTGGCCGTGGTGGCCAACGGCGGCGCACAGCTCACCCCGACCGCCAAGCAGCGCCTGATCGACGCCAAACCGAATCTGATGGTCGTCGACGGGGTCGGCTCGTCGGAGACCGGCGCCCAGATGACGCACATGTCGGCACCGGGCGCGGTGTCGACCGGGAAGTTCACCGCCGGACCTGACACGTTCGTCGCCGCGGAGGATCTCGGCTCGATCCTGGAACCGGGCCATGACGGGATGGGCTGGCTGGCCCAGCGCGGCTACGTCCCGCTGGGTTACAAGGGCGACGCCGCCAAGACCGCGGCGACGTTCCCGGTGATCGACGGGGTGCGCTACTCGGTCCCCGGCGACCGGGCCCGACACCTCGCCGACGGGGCGGTCGAACTACTCGGCCGCGATTCGGTCACGATCAACTCCGGCGGCGAGAAGATCTTCGCCGAGGAGGTCGAGTCGGCCATCGCGTCGCATCCGGCCGTCGCCGACGTCGTGGTGGCCGGACGGCCGAGTGACCGCTGGGGCCAGGAGGTGGTCGCCGTGGTCGCACTCGCCGACGGCGCGAGCGCCACCGCCGACGAGTTGATCGAGCACGCCTCGGCGGTGATCGCGCGCTACAAGCTGCCCAAGGCAGTGGTGTTCCGGCCGGTGATCGAGCGCAGTCCGGCGGGTAAGGCCGACTACCGGTGGGCGCGGGAGCAGGTCGTCAGCGGTTCCTGAGTCGACGGCGGGTGCGCCGGTGGGCCATCCGCAGCCCCAGCGCGGTGGTCAGGCGCATCGAGGCCGGGAACGGTGGCGCCGCGCGACCGGTGATCGTGAACGGCAGATCGCTGCCGACCACGGTGCGGTAGTGGCTGAACGCGTCGAAACCCGCCTTGCCGTGGTAGGCGCCCATGCCGCTGCGCCCCACCCCGCCGAACGGCGCCGCTGACGGAATCATCTGCGCGGCAAAGTCGTTGCGGGCCACACCGCCGCTTCGGGTGTGCTCGACGAACCACCGGAAATCGGCGTCATCGGGACCGAACCAGTAGGCCACTAGCGGTGCGGGGCGCGCGTTGACGTAGTCGACGACGTCGGCGATCCGGCGGTAGGGCCGCACGGTGAGCACCGGTCCGAACGTCTCCTCGTCGGCGATGCGCATGCCGTCGTCGACGTCGAGCACGATGGTCGGCGCGATCTTGCGAGTCCGGCGGTCCGGCAGCGTCTCGTTCGGCGGTGCCACCGTTTCCACCCGGGCGCCCTTGGCCCGGGCATCCTCGATGAGGGCGACGACGCGGTCGAAGTTCGCCTCGTTGACCGAGGAGCAGTAGTCGGTGTTGTCCACGATGGAGCCGAACATGTCTCGTAGCGTGTCGCGGGCGACCGCGACGAACTTCTCTATGCGGTCGGCGGGCACGAACACATAGTCGGGGCACACGCACACCTGACCGCCGTTGATCATGCGGCCCTGCGCAATTCGGGTGGCTGCGCGGGCGAGGTCCGCGGCGGGCGCCACCACCACCGGGTTCTTGCCCCCGAGCTCGAGAGTCACCGGGACCAGGTTCGCAGCGGCCGCCTGTCCGACCAGCGCGCCGACACCCGGGGACCCGGTGAAGAATAGGTGGTCGAACGGCAGGGCGGCGAACTCCGCGGCCACCGCGGCGTCGCCGGTGACCACCGCCAGCTCCGCGGCGTCGAAGTAGGCCGGCGCCACCGCCTGCATCAGCGCAGCGGTCCGCGGCGTCACCTCCGACATCTTGATCATCACCCGATTGCCCGCCGCGAACGCCGCCGCCGCCGGCAACACCACCAGGTTCAGCGGAAAATTCCAGGGTCCGATGATCCCGACGACCCCCAGAGGTGACGGTCGCACCTCGGCCCGCAACCCCAGCGGCCGGGCCGGGCGCATCAGTTTGACGGGTTTCATCCATTGCCGCACATGGGCTCTGGTGTGTTCGACCACCGAAATCATGCCCATGATCTCGGTGAAAAGTGTTCCGGCCCTTGGCCGGGTGCCGTAATCGGCTGCCATCGCGTCTACGAAATCGTCGGCGTTGTCCAGCACGAGAGCCAGTAGCCGGTCGATGCGGTTGCGGCGCAACGCCTCGTCGGGAGGTCCGTCGGCGACGAACGCACTTCGCTGACGCCCGAGCAGCTCCGTCATCGGTTCCGGCCGGCTCGCGGTCATACCGCCCAGCAGCACTGTCATGTCCGACCCCTCTGTCCGGCAACGCGTGCGGTAAGCGCAACGGTAACATCCGGCACGGCATTGTCGGCCGTCGGCGAGTTCTTTACAGTCGTCCTTACTGTCGGACATTCGGGAAATTGCGGAAGTCGGTGCCCATGCAGGTTGAGAAGCGCAAGATCGTCGTCGTCGGAGCGGGTTCCGGCATCGGCGCGGCGGTCGCCGCGCACTTCCACGACAACGGTGACCACGTGCTGGCGGTCGATCTGCGCCCCAACGAGACACCCGCCGCGGCGCACACGCAGTGCGATCTGCGTGACCCACAGAGCATCGGCGGCCTCCTCGCCGACCTTGAGTCGGACTGGGACGTGCTCGCGCACGTCGCCGGGGTTCCGGGCACCGCGCCGGCCAACGACGTGCTGACGGTCAACTATCTGGGCATGCGCAAGATGGTCGAGGGCATGTTGCCGCGCATGCGCCGCGGCGGTTCGGTGGTCGCCGTCGCATCGATCGCCGGGATCGGCTGGGAGCAGCGCCTCGACGAGCTCTCCGAACTACTGGCCGCCACCGATCCCGAGGGCGTCGCCGCCTGGCAGTCCCGCCAGGATCCGTCGTATCCGGTGTACACCACCTCCAAGCAGGCGGTGATCCTGTACGCCAAGCGGCTCGCCGGCACCGCGCTGGCCCGGTACGGGGTGCGCGTCAACACCGTCAGCCCCGGGCCGGTGCAGACCCCGATCCTCGCCGACTTCGAACAGACGATGGGCAAGGACATCCTCGACATACTGCGCGACACCTACGGCAGACACGGCACCGTCGAGGACATCGTGCCCGTCATCGCGTTTCTTGCCTCCGACGCCGCGCAGTGGATCAACGGCCAGGATGTGCATGTGGATTCGGGGTTCGTCACGTCGATGACGGCGGGCACGCCGATCGCGCTGTAGGGCGACGCTGTACACGTCGATACTGTAAGCGTTACAGTATTGGCGTGGAGACTCCGGCGCAGGACCTCGCGAAGGGCGAGCCCATAGATCTGCGCGACCCCTACCCGATGTTCGCGCGCCGACGTGCCGAAGGCGGGGTGTTCCGCGGGTCGGTGATGGACTGGTCGAAGACACCGGATTCGCTGCGGCCCGACAACCTCTATGCGGCAGTGTCCTTCGACGCGGTCAATCGGGTGTTCCGGGACGGCAAGGTGTTCAATTCACGGATCTACGATTCCACGATCGGACTGTTCATCGGCCCCACCATTCTTGCCATGGAGGGCAAAACCCATTGGGAGCACCGCAATCTGGTCTCCGCCGCGTTCAAGACGCGGTCGCTGACCCGGTGGGAACCGGAGATCGTGCGGCCGGTGGTCAACGGTCTGATCGACGAGATCGTCGACCGCGGGCAGGCGGACCTGGTGCGCGACTTCACCCTGGAGTTCCCCACCCGGGTGATCTCGCGGCTGCTCGGCCTGCCTGGGGAGGACCTGCCGTGGTTCCGCAAGCGTGCCGTCGAACTGATCAGCTACACCATCAAATACAAGCGGGCGTTCGAGGCGTCGGCAGCGCTCAAGGACTACTTCCTCGCCCAGATCGACAAGCGGAGGGCCGCGCCGACC
This sequence comes from Mycobacterium sp. 4D054, assembly GCF_052245755.1. Taxonomy (NCBI): domain Bacteria; kingdom Bacillati; phylum Actinomycetota; class Actinomycetes; order Mycobacteriales; family Mycobacteriaceae; genus Mycobacterium; species Mycobacterium sp. 4D054. Next base: position 39,617 of record NZ_JBQQCF010000036.1, on the reverse strand, counting down.
GATGACATCATCGGCGCTCTGGTGTCGGCCGAGATCGACGGCGAACGCCTCACCGACGAGGCGATCTACTCGTTCCTGCGCCTGCTGCTGCCGGCGGGCCTGGAGACCACCTTCCGTTCGTCGGGCAACCTGCTCTACCTGCTGCTGACCCATCGCGACCAGTTCGAGGCCGTCAACGCCGACCCTTCGCTGATCGGCGCGGCCATCGAGGAGGGGCTGCGCTACGAGACCCCGCTGACGACCGTGCAGCGTTTCGCCAACGAGGACACCGAGGTCGACGGCGTCGAGATCCCGGCCGGTTCGGTGATCGATGTCTGCATCGGAGCGGCCAACCGCGACGAGGCCCGCTGGGAGCGCGCCGAGGAGTTCGACATCTTTCGCACGCGGACCCCGCACCTCTCCTTCGCCGCCGGCGAGCACACCTGCATGGGCCTGCACCTGGCCAGGATGGAGACCCGGGTGGCCGTGGAAACCCTGTTGAGCAGGCTGTCGGACATCCAGCTGATCACCGACGACGACCCGCACATCCACGGCCAGCCGTTCCGCTCCCCGACCGCGCTGCCGGTCACGTTCACGCCCGCCACGCACTAGCCCCGCGGACCAGCGTCAGAATCCATGCCAAAGCGCCATACCGCCGCGGAACAGCATTCCTGGTCGCGATGTGGACCCGAATCACAGCCCTGGCTTCACGCTCGCCGGCTTGCCCTGCCACGCTCGCAAACCGACCAGCCATGCCGGGGCCCGCGAAGATGATCAGCTCGGCCTGCGCTCGCGCCGGGCGATCGTCTTGGTCTCCAGGTACTGCTCGAATCCTTCGATCCCGCACTGGCGTCCGACCCCGCTGCTCTTGTAGCCGCCGAACGGGGCGTCGGCGCCGTAGAACATTCCACCGTTCACGCCGAAGGATCCGGTCCGGACCCGGCGGGCGATGCTCATCCCGCGCTCGGCCGACCGCGACATCACCGCACCGGCCAACCCGAAGGCGCTGTCGTTGGCAAGGCGTACCGCGCCGTCGTCGTCGTCGAACGGCAGCAGCACCAGGACCGGGCCGAACACCTCCTGCTGCGCGATCGCCGCGCTGTTGCCGACACCGACCACCACGGTCGGCGCTACGTAGTGACCGTCGGCGAGATGCTCCGGCAGCCCCTGGACGGGACCGCCGCCCACGGTGATCTCGGCGCCGTCGCGCCGCGCGCCGTCGATGGCCTCGAGGACCCGGGCCTGCTGCGCGGCGCTGATCACCGGCCCGACAAGGGTGCCCGGGTCGACCGGATCACCCACCGGCATGGCCGCGTACGCGGCGGTGACGTCGGCGACGGCCTGGTCGTACAGCGACCGATGGATGAGCATCCGACTGGTCGCGGCGCAGGCTTGCCCGGCGTGCACGCAGACTCCCATCGCGGTGGGGACGATCACCGCGGGGTTGGCGTCGTCGAGGACGATGGCCGCCGACTTCCCACCGAGCTCAAGGAACATCCGCTTCATCGTGTCGGCGCCCAGGCGCATCAGCAGCTTGCCGACGGCGGTGGATCCGGTGAACGACACCAGGTCCACGCGCGGGTCGGTCCCGAGCAGGCCGGCGACCTCGTTGGAGGGGGTGGGCACGACGTTGACCACCCCCGCCGGGATGTCGGTGTTCTCGGCGATGAGCCGGCCCAGCCGGGTGGCGTTCCACGGGGTGTGCGGATCGGGCTTGAGGACGACGGTGTTGCCCGCCGCCAGCGCCGGCCCCAGCTTGTTCAGAACGACCTCGATCGGAAAGTTCGACGGCGTCACCGCGGCGACCACGCCGACGGGCTCCTTGACCACCGTGCGGATGTTGCGCTCGCCGAACAATCCGCCGCCGTCGAGCAGCCGCTCCCACTCGAACGCGTCGATCAGCGAAGCCGGGTAGCGCAGCGACTCGGCCAGCGGCCAGTCCAGCTGGGCGGATTCGGTCGTCATCACCGGGCACCCCACTTCGGCTACGAGTTCGGTTCGCAGAGACTCTTTTTCGGACTCGATCGCGTCCTGCAGCTGAGCCAGGCACCGTTTGCGCAACTCCCGGTTCGTCGGCCAGTCGGTGGTGTCGAAGGCGGTGCGTGCCGCGGCGATGGCGCGCAGCATGTCCCGCTCGCCGGCCGCCGCGGTCACGCCGAGCACGGCACCGGTGGCCGGACTGCGGTTGTCGAACTGCGCGCCGGACTCGGCGTCGACCAACTCGCCGTCGATCAGCATCCTGTGTTCGGCCCGCTGCGCCGCGCGCCTGCCCCAGTCGACACTGGTGTCGACACCGCCGATTGTCTCGGTCACCGCGTCGCTCATCGGACACCTCCGGGGCCGCTGTTCTCGGATGCTCAACGGTAAACATTACAGTATTGACGCTCCGCTAGACTCCCCGACAAGCGCCGTTCGACACCATCGTCAGAAGGGGAATCCACGTGATCAAGGTGATGGAGGGCGTCCGCGTCCTCGAGGTTGCGCAGTTCACGTTCGTCCCCGCGGCGGGCGCGATCCTCGCCGACTGGGGCGCCGACGTCATCAAGGTCGAGCACCCCGTGCGCGGTGACACCCAGCGCGGCTTCATCAACATGGGCGGGTTCCAGCTGGATCCCGACCGCCACCCGCTGATCGAGCATCCCAACCGCGGCAAGCGCAGCGTCGGCATCGACGTGTCCACGCCCGGCGGCCAGGAGGTGCTCTACGAGATCGCCAAGACCGCCGATGTGTTCCTGACCAACTACATGCCGGCCCAACGCCAGAAGAACAAGTTCGACATCGAGCACATCCGCGCGGTCAACCCGAACATCATCTACGCCCGAGGCAGCGCCTACGGCGACAAGGGGCCCGAGCGCGACACCGGCGGCTTCGACGGCACCGCGTTCTGGACGCGCAGCGGTGTTGGGCACGCACTGACCCCCGAGGAGATCGGCGGCGCGCTCTCACAGGGGATTCCGGCGTTCGGCGACTCGATCGGCGGGATGAACATCGCCGGCGGGATCTCGGCGGCGCTGTTCCACCGCGAACGCACCGGTGAGGCCGTCGAACTCGACGTGTCGCTGCTGAGCACCGCGTGGTGGGCGGCGGGAGCCAGCGTGACGCAGGGCATGGAGACCGGTGAGACGATGCGCTCGCTGATGCCCGATTCGGTCAGCTCGGTCAACCCGTTCATGGCGAACTACCTGACTTCCGACGGCGGCACCATCAACCTGTGCATCGTGAGCCCGACCGGCTACATCCGCGATGCCTTCGAGCATCTCGGCCTGCCGGAACTGGCCGACGATCCGCGGTTCAACGACGTCATGCCGTTGATCGAGAACTCCGAGGAAGCGGCCCGGCGCATCGCCGAGTCGATCCGCAGCAGGCCGTTCGAGTACTGGCGCGAGCACCTGAAAACCATGAAGGGTCAGTGGGCGCCGTTCCAGAGTCTGGTCGACCTGGGCACCGACGAGCAGGCCCTGGCCAACGACATGGTCGTCGAGGTGGAGGCGAGCGACGGTGGCACGCCGTTCAAGGTGGTGCGCGGCCCGGTGCAGTTCAACCACGAGCCGCTGCAGACCACCCGGGCGCCGCAGGCCTCAGAGCACACCGAGATCGTGCTGATGGAGCTCGGGCTGGACTGGGACCGCATCGAGGCCCTGAAGGACAGCGGCGCCATCGCCTAGCCCAACCTCGCGCCGAAATCGCATTCCACGCTGCAACTTTCGCGACAAAGCCGCGTGGAATGCGATTTCGGCGGAATGTCACACAGGTTCGACACGGACCGGTACGCCGGTCAGCCACGCCATCCCGGACAGCGATTCCACGTCACCGGGCTCGCTGGAGGTCAACTGGTTGACGTTGGGGCCGCCGGCCCGATTCGCGAGCTGCCATCCGCCGGATCCGTTGTGCCCCCAGCCGTGTGGCAGCGCGATCACCCCGGCCACGATGTCCCTGGTCAGCGTAATGGGCACGGTGATCCGGCCGTAGGGTGAGCTCACCTGGACCTCGCTGCCATCGCCGATCGAGAGGTCGGCGGCGTCGTCGGCGTTCATCAGCCCGTGCGGGCTACGGTCGCCGCGCATCAGCAGCGGGGCGTTGTGCATCCACGAATTCTCCGAACGCGGCTCGCGCATCCCGATCATCCTCAGCGGGTAATCCGCCGGCGCGTTACGCACCGCCAGCATGGCGATCTCACGTGCGATGTCGCTGTGAGACAGGTGGATCCGGCCGTTCAGGTAGGAGACCGCTTCCTTGAGCACCCCGGTTCTCAGATGCGGCGAGATGACCGTCCCGTGCGGGTGGTCCCGCGTCAGCCGGGCGAAGGTCAGCCCGCCTCGGCGTAGCCCGAAGCGGTCACCGCTCGCACTGAGACGGATGATCCCGTCGGCGAGCCGCCGCGGTGTGAACGGCACCCCGAGCCGCTTCGACAGGCGTCCCGCCCCGGTCAGGGCCGCGAACACGCGTGACTGCCCCGACAACCGGTGTATCAGCTCGCCGACGATCTCCCACTCCTGCCGGGCCTGGCCCACCGGCGCGATCACCGCTTCGGTGGCCTGACGAAACGGTGTGGCCTGGAACGGCTGGAAGGTCAGCGGAAAGTCGTCTCGTTCGTACATGGTCGTCACCGGAAGGACATAATCGCAGTGGGCCGAGGTCTCGGTCAGGTAGAAGTCCAATGCGACAGCCAGTTCCGACGAATCCAGAGCCGCGGCGAGTTCGTCACCGTTGGGCACCGACAACACCGGGTTGCCCGCACTGATGAACATCGCCCGGATCTGACGCTCGCCCGGGGTGGTCATCTCCTTGGCCATCAGCGCCGCGGGCTCGGAGCCGATGACTGCCCGGAAGCCGCCGATGCGGGAACGCCGGCGCCGGTAGGTCCGCCGCAAGAGCGAGCCCATGCCGACGTTCACCCACCGCTGGACCGGCAGACCCATTCCGCTGATGACCGAACCGCCCGGGACGTCGAGGTTGCCCGCGACGAGGTTGACGACGTCGATCAGGTAGGACGTCAGGGTGCCGTGCCGGCCGACACAGGTGCCCAGTCGCCCGTAGACGGCCGCGCGTGGGGTCGTCGCCAGGTCACGGGCCAGCCCGCGCACCACCTCGGGGTCGATCCCGGTGTGGGCCGCGGTGGCCTCGGGCGCGAACGGCCTCACCTGGCCCCTCAGCCAGTCGAGACCGTCTGCGCGGGCGTTGATTTCGCACGTGTGCGCGAGCCCCTCGGCGAACATCACGTGCAGCAGCGACAGCAACAGCAACGCGTCGGTGTCGGGCACGATGCCGCACCATTCGAACTGGGCCGCGGTCTCGGTCTTGCGGGGATCGATCACCACGACGCGGCCGCCCCGCCGGATGATGTCGTGCATCCGGTCCCGGATGCGGGGCGCGGTCAGGAAACTTCCGTGGGAAACCACGGGGTTGGCGCCCATCACGACGAGGAGGTCGGTGCGGGCCAGGTCCGGGATGGGTACCGAGGTCGGGGTGCCGTAGAGCAGCTGACTGGCCCTCAGCCGGCTGTTGGTGTCCTGTGAGGACGCCGTGTAGAAGTGGGTGCCCGCACCCAGGCCCTTGACGAAAGCCAGTATCGAGAGCACGTGCGAATAGCTGAACGCGCCCGGATTGCCCATGTACCAACCGACGGCGCCAGGACCCCGGTCATGCAGCACCGTCGACAGCCTTGCGGTGATGTCGGTGAGCGCTTCCTCCCACCCGATCGGCACGAACCCGGCGGGGGTGCGCCGCATCGGCGTGGTCACCCGATCGGGGTCGTTGACGACCCCGGTGAACGCGATGCCCTTCTGGCAGGCGAAACCCGCCGACAACGGATGCTCCTTGTCCGGACGCAGCGCGGTCAGCGTGCCGTCCTCGACGGTGGCGATCATGCCGCACAGCGGCTCGCAGATCCGGCAGAACGTGCTCTTCTGGACCACCTCGGACATCCGATCGCCTCCCCGCACTGATATTCGCTAGTCTGAGCACAATGCGCTGGATTGTCGATGGCATGAACGTCATCGGTTCGCGCCCCGACGGCTGGTGGCGCGACCGGCACCGCGCGATGGCCAACCTTGTGGAGTCCCTCGATCGGTGGGCGGCCGGTGACGACGCCGAGGTGACGGTGGTGTTCGAGCGTCCCCCGTCCCCGCCCATCGAGTCCTCGGTGGTCGCGGTGACGAGCGCACCGTCACCCGCGCCGAACTCCGCCGACGACGAGATCGCCCGGATGGTTCGCGACGACCCGCATCCGGAGCAGCTTCGGGTCGCCACATCGGATCGCGCATTGTCCGAGCGGGTTCGCGCCGCGGGTGCGACGGTCTTTCCCGCCGAACGCTTCCGCGAGCTGATCGACCCACGCTGAGCCTCACCGCAGGATCCGCACCGGCACATTCGCCCACCCCGACACGTTCTGCATGCTGACCCGCCGGCAGCCGTCCCAGTCCACTTCGTAGCGCGGCATGAAGTCGAGCAGCATGTCGAGCGCGATCGAGCTCTCCAGGCGCGCCAGCGCCGCACCCAGACAGCTGTGGATGCCGTAACCGAAGCCCAGATTCTGGGCTTCGGTGCGGTCGCGGTTGATGTCGAACACATCCGGGTCGGTCCAGGCTTCGGGATCGCGGTTGGCCGATGCACCCAGCAGGAAGACGGGTGCGCCGGCCGGAATCGTGACACCGTGCAGTGTCACCGGACGGTTCGACCGGCGCACGTTGTACTGCACCGGGGCGTCGTAACGCAGCAGCTCCTCGATCGCGACGCCGATCTTGCCGCGGTCGTCGAGCAGCTGCTGCCACTGATCGGGATGGCGCGCGAATGTCACCGCCGCACTGCCCACCAGCTTCGTCACCGTTTCGGCCCCGGCGCCGCCCAGCAGCGTCGCGAACCCGGCGATCTCGGAGTCCTTGAGCCGGTCGACGGCGCCGTCCTCGCGCTCCACCTCGGCGGCGATGAGCGCGCTGATCATGTCGTCGCGGGGGTCCCGGCGCCGCTGCTTGATCAACGTGTCGTACATCAGCCAGGTTTCGGCCATCGCCTGCATGCCGGACTCCGACATGTCGATCTGGCCCGGCTCGCGGTGCAGCGACTCGTCGATCCACAGCCGGACCTGCTGCCGGTACTTCTGCGGCACCCCCAGCATCTGGGTGATCACGTCGACCGGGAAGTAGACCGAGAAGTCCTGCACCACATCGAAACTGTCATCGCGGACGGCTGACAGAAACCGCGCGACGGTGTCGGTGACCATCGCGCGCAGCGCTTCGATCGCCCGTGGGGTGAACACCTTGTTGACCAGGCTGCGCATCGCGCGGTGTTCCGGCGGATCGATCGAGATGATCATTTTGGCCGGGACCTTCTCGCCCCGGCGCACCATGCCGAGATCGACACCGTAGGCCGACGAGTAGGTCGCGAAGTCCTTCAGGCCGGCGGCGACATCGGCGTGCCTGCTCAACGCGTAGAAGTCATATGTGGCGTTGTAGTAGACCGGCGCCTCGGCGCGCAACCTCGGATAGGCGGCGTGCGGATCGTCGTAGAACTCCGCACTGAACGGGTCGAAGACCACGCCGGAGTCGTGCTGCGCCTCCACGCCGGCCATGATCGCCTCCTGTAAGCCATCCAGTTGTGCTTTCGGTAACAGTCACCCTATCCTGCTGGTGGCCGCCGTGTGCAAGACAGGACGGGACGTGACCGACGCCTATTACGACCTCGTCGACTCCGACGACGCCCGCGGAGAGAAGTTCGCGGCATCCGAGCACGTCATCAGCACATGGGGATCCGACATGCAGAACGCCGCACCGGTGTCGGCACTGCTGGTCCGGGCGGCCGAGCGCTGCGCCCCGCGCGACGACATGCGTCTGAGCCGCGTCGTGGTTGACCTGCTGGGCCCGGTACCGGTCGCCGGCGACCTGTGGGTCCGCGCATCCGTCGAACGTCCCGGCCGCAAGATCGAGTTGGTCGGCGCCGAGATGCTCGCGGACGGGCCGGACGGGACACCCAGGCCGGTCGCGACCGCGTCGGCGTGGCGGTTCCAGCGATCGGAGGCCGGGCCGCTGCCAGACTCCCCCGCCGAACCGATGCGACCAGTGGGCGAGGGTATGCGCCGCCTACCCGACGACGGCACCGAGCGGACCTACATACAGAGCCTGGACTGGCGCTGGCTCAACGACATTCTCAACAGCGCGCGGGCCGAGTGCTGGGCGTGCCCGCTGGTCGACCTCGTCGCCGGCGAGGAGATGACACCCGCACAGCGCTTGTTCTCCGTCGCCGATATCGCCAACGGCATGGGCAGCCGGCTCGACACCGGCCGGTACACCTTTCTCAACACCGACCTCGCCGTGCACCTCCACCGGCTGCCGGCGGGCCCGTGGATCGGGGTCCGCTCGGAGAACCACTACGGCGACGACGGAGTCGGGGTGTCGCGCGGGATGTTGTTCGACGAAACCGGACCGGTGGCGGCCATCCAACAGGCACAGCTGGTCCGCCGGCGCCAGTAAGCCGTAACCGACACCGCGGAAAGGACTCTCACACCATGCACGACGTCGCGATCATCGGGGTCGGACTGCACCCGTTCGGCCGGTTCGAGGGAAAGACCGCCATGCAGATGGGGGTCGATGCGATCACCGCCGCCGTCGCGGATGCGGGTGTGTCCTGGAACGACATCCAGTTCGGCGTTGGTGGCAGCTGGACGGTCGCCAACCCGGATGCCATCGTCGGCATGGTCGGACTGTCCGGCATCCCGTTCACTAACGTGTTCAACGCCTGCGCGACGGCCGCGAGCGCCACCAAGGCCTGCGCCGACGGAATCCGCTTGGGCGACTACGCTATCGGCATCGCAGTGGGGCTGGACAAGCATCCGCGCGGCGCGTTCACCGAAGATCCCGGCCTGGTCGGCATGCCCAGCTGGTACGCCGAGAACGGCCAGTACCTGACCACGCAGTTCTTCGGCATGAAGGCCAACCGCTACCTGCACGAGCACGGCATCAGCCATCGCACGCTGGCGAAGGTGGTCAACAAGAACCTGCGCAACGGCGCGCTCAATCCCAACGCATTCCGGCGTAAGCCGATGGACGAGGACGTGATCCTGGACTCGCCGATGCTGAACTACCCGCTGACGCAGTACATGTTCTGCTCCCCCGACGAAGGCGCCGCCGCGGTGGTCATGTGCCGGGCCGACCTCGCGCACCGGTACACCGACAAGCCGATCTTCGTGCGCGCAGTGGAGGTCCGTACGCGCAAATACGGTGCCTACGAGGTGAATACGACGTTCGCACCAGTCGACGAGGATGTCGCGCCCACCGTCTACGCCTCCCGCGCGGCGTTCGAGAAAGCGGGTATCGAACCGTCCGACGTGGACGTGATCCAGTTGCAGGACACCGACGCCGGCGCCGAGATCATCCACATGGCTGAGGCCGGCTTCTGCGCCGACGGCGACCAGGAGAAGCTGATCGGCGACGGTGCCACCGAGATCGGCGGGGCGATGCCGGTCAACACCGACGGCGGGCTGCTGGCCAATGGTGAGCCGATCGGCGCATCCGGGCTGCGGCAGGTGCACGAAATCGTCCGGCAGTTGCGCGGGCAGGCCGGTGACCGGCAGATCCCCGGCGAGCCGAAGGTCGGTTTCGCACAGTTGTACGGAGCTCCGGGCACCGCGGGCGCGACGATCCTCACTACTTAGACTTCCGCGAAATTGCATTCCAGCAGCGAAATATCGAGTAAACCCCTGCTGGAATGCAATTTCGGCGAGATTCAGGACGCTGTGCGCGGTGGTGAGTAGTTCGGCTTGCCCAGGCCCAGCACGTACTGCGCGATCATGTTGCGGAACACCTCCAGGGTGCCGCCGTAGATCCCGACCAGCGGCGCGAACCGGTAGATGTACTCGGATGCCCCGTCGTCGGCGGCGCCGTCGGTGCCCACCGGCAACGCCGAGGCGGCGCCCATGACGTCCATCAGGTCCGGTGAGATGTCGCGCATGGTCTGCGCCAGCGCGACCCGGCCGAAGATCGACGGCGCCGACAGGGCAGCCTCGAGCCGGGCCACGCTGCGGCCCAGTCGGTAGGCGACGGCGCCGTCGTCGATCAGCCTGCGGCCGTTGGGGTCAGGGACCGTCGACTTCTGTGCGGCCTTATCGACCGCAGCGGCCATGAACATGGCCTGGTGCATCATGATCGACACGTCGGCCAGACCGTCGTCCGCGGCGGCGACGTCACCGTGCTCGGCATTGAGCGGCTCGCGCACCACCGCCCAGCCGCCGTTGACCTCGCCCAGCCGGTACCGGTCGTCGATCCGGACGTCGCTGTAGTAGACGATGTTGGTGCGGTCGCCGTCGACGGTGCGGATACCTTGGATCTCGATCCCCGGGGTATCCAGCGGCACCAGAAACATGGTGAGACTCTTATGTTTCGGCGCGCCCGGATCGGTGTTGGTGATCAGGAAGACGTACTGGCAATTGTGGGCGCCGGTGGTGAACATCTTCGATCCATTGATCACCCAGGTTGATCCATCCGCTTCCCGCACCGCCCGGGTCTTACACGTCGCGACATCCGAGCCACCCTCGGGCTCGGTGTAGCCCAGGCACAATCGCACATGCCCACTGTAAACACGCGGCAGCACTTCGTCTTTGAGCTCAGGTGAGCCGAACTTCTCCACCGACTTGGTGATCATCGCGGTGGTCCCGGACGTCACCCAGGGCACTTGGGCGCGGCGTTTCTCCAGTTCCCAGATCCGTCGCTGCACCCGTGTGAACGGCCGCTCGGTGGCCGGGTTCCAGTCACGATCGAGGTAACCCGCCGCGCCGAGCGCGAGGTGCACGCCCTCATCGAAGTTGTCGCCGGTCTCCCGGTCCCGGCGGATCACCTCCTCGGTGACGATCTCGCTCAGGAAGGACCGGACCTCGTCCTGGAACTTCTGCTCCTCGTCCGAGAGCTCCACCCGTGAGAAATCCACTGTTCAGCTCCGTCCCTCGCGCTCGGCCACGATGCCGGCGATGTACTTGGCGGTGGCACCCGGATCGCCGCCGGCAACCGCCCACCCCCTGGCCCGAACCAGGTACGCCGTCGCGGCGGCCTCGGCGGAAACCCCGAGACCGCCCTGGACGTGGACGGCCATCGTGGCAGCCTTGGCAGCCTCCTCTGCCATGAACACGAACACCGACGGCGCCAGTTCCCGGCGTTCGTCGGGCTCGTTGTCGAGGAACCAGGCCGCGCGGCGAGCCAGGTTGCGGCCACCCTGCACGGTGATCGCGATGTTCGCCAGCGGATGCGAGATCGCCTGCAGCGTCGAGATCGGCACACCGAGCGTGTAGCGCGTCTTGGAGAACTCCGCAGCGATGGTCATGGTCTCCTCGACAAGTCCGACCAGTGCCGCACCGGTCAACAGGCGCCATTCATCCAGCGCGCGTCGGTATTCGGCCAGCGCCTCCGGCCCGCTGCCCAGCACCGTGCGGCTGTCGGCACCGGCGGGATCCACCCACGCCATCGGCAGCTTGCCGATGTTGTCGACCCGGGCCGGACGGGTCGAGAACCCGCAGAGCACGACGTCGTCCCCGTCGCGGACCACGACGTGGTCGGCGACGGAGCCCGCCGGGATCAACCTGACCCCGGAGCCGTTGTCCTGCTGCGGATCCAGTGCGACGATCTGCCGGCCGTCGACGATCTCGACGTCGACACCGCCGAGACGGGCCAGCAGCCGGGCCGCCACGACGTGGTCGATCCACGGCACCGGCGCCAGTGAGCGCCCGATCTCCTCGGCGACCAGCGTCAGGTCCACCAGCGTGGCTCCGTCCCCGCCCACGGACTCCGGAAGCGCCATCGTCGTGGCCCCCATGGCGCACAACCGCTCCCACAGGCTCTTGTCGAAGCCGGACTCCTCGGCGGCGCGCACCGTCTCGATGGTGCAGCGGGTGGCGAAGAAGTCTCTATAGGCCGCCTGGAGGGCCTGATGGTCCTCGGACAGGCTGTAGTCCAGCCTGCGCAGTTCGTACCGGTCCACGGTCAGGTCTCCTGTTCTGCGGGGCCGAAGAAGAAGTCGTTGGCGTTGTTGTAGAGATAGTTGTCCAGGACATCGGGGGGCAGGTCGAGCGCGAGCGCCTCGGGGACGACGCGGCTCTGCCGCAGCACCGGCCAGTCCGAGGCGAAGATCACCTTGTTCTTGCCGCGGGTGCGCATGAAGTGAATCAGGCTGTCGGGCAGACGTTTCGGTGACCATGCCGAGGTCATGATGCGTAAGTTGGCGTACTTGATCAACAACCGGATCGCGACGTCCCACCACGGGTCCGCGCCGTGGATCATGCACAGCTTCAACTCTGGGAAGCGCACACAGACTCGGTCGAGGTGGATCGGGTTCTGCACCTCGCCGGGAATCGGCGGTCCCGGCAGCCCGGTGTTGATGCACAGCGGCAACCCGAGTTCGGCGCACTTGGTGTAGAGCGGATAGTAGACCGCATCACTGGGCGGGTACATGCCGTCACCCCAGAAGCTGGGTCCGACAACGGCATACACCACCGGCAGGTCGGCGACGACCGCTGTGAGCTCACGTAGCGAGGGCATCGGGCGCAGCAGATTCACGCCGCCGACGGCGAGGGCGAACTTGTCCGGGCGTTCCTCGACGAACTTGCGGGCGGTGACAGAGGGCTTGGCGAGGTTGTCCATCAGGATCGCCTTCTCGACACCGTGCTCGGCCATCTCGTCGAGCAGCGCCGGCAACTCGACTTGGTCGTATAGGGACTGCGGACCCTTGAAGTAGTCGTCGCGGACCTTGAGCATGAACTCGGGTTGCTTGGCTGTCTCACCGAAGTGCACGTTGACCAGCGCATCAATGACGCGGTCGACCTTCGGGGTCACGGCTGACCCGCCAGCGTGTCCTGCTGTGTCACCTGGCTTTTCGCCCATCGATAGTCGGCCTTTCCGTTGCCCAACCGGCGAACAGTGTCGACAAAGAGGAATTCCTTGGGCGCCTTGTAGCGGGCCAGCGACGAGTGGCACGCCTGCCGCAGCGCCTCGGGCTCCACCAGCGCGCCCGGCTGCTTCTGGATCAGCGCGACGATCTCCTGACCCCAGCGCTCGCTGTCGCGACCGATCACCAGCGCGTCGGCGACGCCGCTGTGTGCGCGCAGCACTTCCTCGACCTCTTCGACGAAAACCTTCTCGCCGCCGGTGTTGATGACCAGCGAGTCACGCCCGTACAGCCGGATGGTGCCGTCGGCCTCCAGCGAAGCCCGGTCCCCGGAGATCACCACACGCCGACCGTCGACCGACGGGAACGTCCGCGCGGTCGCGTCGGCATCGTCGAAGTAGCCCAGCGGAATCCGGCCCTCCCGCGCCACCCAGCCGATCTCGCCGTCGCCAGGCTGCAAGAACCTGGTGCGGTCTTCGGACAGCAGGACCACACCGTCGCGCCGTTCGAAGGTCTCCTTGCGGTCATCGCGCAGGCTGCGCCCAAAGGCCATGTTCCCGGTCTCCGACGACCCGTAGCCGTTGATCAACGTGATCTGCGGAAGCAGCTCGAGCAGCGCGTCCTGGTGACGCTGGTTGGTTGCCGCGCCTCCGGTGCCGATCGCGAACAGCGACGACAGATCATAGGGGCGACGCCGCAGCTCGGCGATCAGCGGTCCGGCGTACGCGTCGCCGACCATGGTCATCAGGCCGACCTTCTCGCGTTCGGCGGTGGCCAGCACCGCGGCCGCATCGAGTGTCGGTTTGTCGTACAGGATTACGGTCTGGCCGTTGAGCAGTGCCGCGAACGCGGTCCACATCCCGGCGGCGTGCATCAGCGGCGACACCGCGAACCAGGGCGGTCCGGCGTGCTGCACCTTGGCATGGATCTCGTCGACCGATTCGTGGTCGGCGCCGTTCATGGATACCACGTAGGTGTCGGATTGGCGCCACATCACGCCTTTGGGCCGGCCGGTGGTCCCCCCGGTGCAGATCATCATCACGTCGTCGGGCGACGGCGTGATCGGCTGGTCCGCCTCGCCCGCGACGAGCGCGTCGCCCAGGTTCACCGCACCGGTCAGCGCAGGCGCGTCAGAGCCGTCGTCGATCGAGATGATCACGTCCACGCCGTCGCGGGGCAGCACGTCGGCGAACTTCGCGCCGAGCGAGCGGTGGACGACGACCGCCCGGGGCCGCAGATACGCCAGCAGTTCGTCGACCTCGCGCGGCGTGTAGTTGAAGTTGACGTTCACAGGTACCGCACGCGCCTTCAGCGCGCCGATCACCATGTCCGGGTACAGGTCGTTGTGCATGATCAGCGCGACGCGGTCCTGGCCGCACTCCCAGCCGTCGAGCGCGTCGCGCTCCTGGTGCGCGCCGATCCCGTTGGCGCTCAGGAAGTTCGCGAGCCGACGGGTGCGCTCGGCCGTCTGCGCGTACGTGCTCCGGCGGTCACCGCAGACCGTCATCAACCGGTCGGGTATCGCGTCGGCGATGGCGTCGACGACACTGCCGATCGTCCACTCGGACACCGTCACACTCCTCGCGTCCGGGGCATCGTCAGGTGGTGGTGATGTGTGCGCCGACGAGGGTGAGAGCGTTGTCGCGCATCACCTTGCGGGTGTCCTCGTGGCTGAACTCGGGGAACTGCGGAATGTCAGCGGTGAACGACGTGGGATCGGCCAACCCCTCCCCGTGCGGCCAGTCCGACCCGAACAGGATCTTGTCCACCCCGATGGTGTCGGCGAGCAGTTTGACGTCGTCCTCGTAGTACGGCGCGATCCAGACGTTGTTCCGCAGCTGCTCGAGCGGGTCCTCCTTGTAGTGGTGCGGCGCATTGTTCGCGGACTTCTTGAGCCGCTTGATCAGCCGGTAGACGAAGTAGGAGCCGTTCTCGATGCTGGCCACCTTGAGCTTGGGGTGCCGGGTGAACACCTGGTGGACGATCATTGCGGCGATGGTGTCGTGGATGGCGCGATCGTCCATGATCACCATGTCGAGCGGATCGCGCTTGCCGAAGCCTTTGAACACCCCACTGCCGCCCCACAGGGCCGGGATGGCCATGTAGCCGGAGTCGGACAGGTGGAAGACCACCGGGACGCCCGCTTCGGCCAGCCGCGCCCACACCGGGTCGTGCACCGGATCGCCGAGCGAGCGGGGCCGGACTTCACCGGGCACCGGCGCAGGCCGCACGCACACGATCTTGGCGCCCCGGCTGAGGACGAACTCGACCTCCTCGACCGCCTTCGGCACGTCGGCCAGCGAGATGATCGGCGCGGCGAGGATGCGATGGTCCGGCCGGTCGAATCCCCAGTCCTCGTCGAGCCACAGGTTGAACGCGTGGACCGACGCCATGGTGGCCGGGATGTCGTGCTTGAGACCCTCCTCGACGCCGCACGCGAACGTCGGCAGCATGAACGCCGTCTCGAGGTTCTGCTTGTCGAGGATCGTCACCCGGGCGTCACGGTTCTGGTACTCGGGGTGGTCGGCGAGTCGATCGACCTTCATCAGCGAAGCCGGGTCGACGCCCTCGGGGATCTCACCCCGGAACAGCAGATCCAGGCAGCCCGGTTCGATGATCGGGTCGAAGGTGGGGTTCGGGATGAAGTGATTGATCACCCCGCCGAACACCGCGTAGGTGCGCTTGCCGTCGCTGAGCATCTGCACCCCGCGGCTGCGGAACTCCTTGGGCAGGTGGCGGGTGAACGAGTCGATCGGCTCGTAGTAGTGGTTGTCGACGTCGATCGCCCGGTAATCCAGTGGTTGTACCTTCGGATGCTGGGGTGGCAACGCGTCGTGCTCTGCAGTCATGGCGTCTCCTCCTTGAGCGGTGGGAAGCTGGGCGGTCTCTTCTCGAAGAAGGCGGTGATGCCCTCGATGAAGTCGGGACGGAGCATCGACTCGTGCATCAGTTTCTCCGCATCCGCACTCGCATCGTGCAGGTTTCGCACAGCGTCCCCAAAGATCTGCCGCTTGATCACCGCGAGTGAAGTCGGCGCGCAATGGCGGGCCATGTCCTCGGCATAGGCCAGGGTGTGCGTCATCAGGGCCTCGGGGGCGACGACGTCGGTGACCAGCCCGAGTTCTTTGGCTTCCTCGGCGTAGAACGTGCGCCCGGACAGCAGCAGGTCGGTCGCGGCGCCCCAGCCGACGATCCGCGGCAGGATCCACGAGATCCCGTATTCGGCGATCAGGCCGCGGCGGGAGAACGCGGTGGTGAACTTCGCGCCCGCCGCGGCGAAGCGGATGTCACACATCAGCGCCTGGGTGAAGCCGATGCCGGCGCAGGCACCGTTGATCGCCGCGATCAAGGGTTTGCGCAACTGGGTGACGAAGTGCGGATGGCGTTCACCGACAAGCTGGGACACGTCGGTGTCGACCGGGCCCGCCTCCCCTTCGCCTCGCTCGCCGCTGCCGGCTTCGCTGATCGAGTCCAGGTCCCCCATGTCGGCGCCGGCGCAGAACGCCCGACCGTTTCCGGTGAGCACGATGACGCGGACGTCGGGGTCGGCCTCGGCACGGTCGACGCACCGGTAGAACGCGCGCGCCAGGCCCCCGCCCCAGGAGTTCATCCGTTCCGGCCGGTTCAGCGTCAGCACCGCGACGCCGCTGTCGCCCACCTCGTACAGCACCGGCTCTGGGGCTGCGGCAGCCGGCTGTCCGGCGCGATCGACAGCGCTCACCGACAAACCTCCTCAGCTCGACAGATGCTCATACTGTACACCTATCGGTAGTGGCTTCTACAACCGCTCGGGCGGCTATTCGCCTGTCCGCCCGAGGTTCTGGTAAGCGGCGCGAATCCGCTTCTGCGCCAACTCCGCAAGCTGATCCGGCCCCAACTCCCGGCGACGTCCGGATCCCCCTGATCAGGTGAAGTCGCTACCGCCGTCGACGTTGATGTTGGCGCCGGTCATGTAGGAGTTCCGCCGCGACGCCAAAAACGCGACGACGGGCCCGATCTCGGTCGGCAGGCCGGCGCGGGGCAGATGCGCGGGGTGGCCGAAATACTCATCGATCGCGGCCATCAGCGCATACGGGTCGCTGCCGTCGACGCCCACCGAGTCGGCCCAGCCGAGCAACGCCTCGGATGCGATACTGCCGGGCGAGACGACGTTGACCATGATCTCGTCCGGCGCCAGCAGAAGCGAAAGGTTTTTCGAGACACTGGTGACCATCGCCTTCGCGGCGGTGTACGCCGGCAGGATGACACTCTGGCGCTGCGTCGAGTGCGCCGAGAAGTTCACGATGCGCGCCCACTCCGCCGCCCGCAGCAGCGGCAAGGCGGCGCGCACGCACCTCACCATGCCCATCGCACCCGCGTCGACGGCCCGGCTCCAGTCGGCGTCGGTCAATTCGTCGAACGTTCCGCGCACATCGGGGCCGACGGCGTTGACCAGGATGTTGAGCTCGCCGTTCCACCGCTCACCCAGTGCGGCGAACGCACGCTGAACGGCGGTGTCGTCGGTGGTGTCAGCCACCACCCCCACGGAATCCGGACTGCCCCGGCCCCGCAACTGCGCGGCCGCGTCGTTCAGCGCGTCGCGGGAACGGCCGATCAGCGCGACGCGCGCGCCGTCGTCGGCGAAGCACTGCGCAGCGGCCAGGCCCATACCGCGGTGACCGCCGACGACGACCGCGGTGGCGTCGCGCAGGCCCAGGTCCATTCAGACGTTCCCGTCCAGCCGAACCGACCCCCTCAGGTGCCCGTCCAGTTCGGCTTGCGTTTCTCGGCGAATGCCGTCGCGCCTTCCATCGCGTCCTTGGACGAGAAGACCGGGAAGGCGATTTCGCCCTGCTTCTTCCACATCTCGGCCTCGGTCCAGTCTGCCGACTTCACGATGACCTCCTTGGTCGCCGCAACCGCCAGCGGACCGTTGGCGGTGATCCGTTCGGCCAGCGCCAGTGCGCCGTCGAGCGCCCCGCCCGGTTCGGTCAACACGTTGACGAAGCCCCACTGCGAAGCCTCCTCGGCGGTGAAGCTGTCGCCGGTCAGCGCGAGTTCGAGCGCTTTCTGATACGGGATTCGCTTCTGCAGCCGCAGCAGGCCGCCGCCCGCGGCCACCAGCCCGCGCTTGACCTCGGGAATGCCGAACTTCGCGTTCTTGGCAGCAACGATCAGATCGGTGGCCAACACGATCTCGGTGCCACCGGCCAGCGCGTAGCCCTCGACCGCGGAGATCACCGGCTTGCGCGGCGGACGCTCGGTGAACCCGATCCCGCGACCTTCGATGGCGGGCACCTCGCCGGCCATGAACGCCTTCAGATCCATCCCGGCGCAGAAGTTGCCGCCCGCGCCGGTGATGATCGCCACCGACAGCTCAGGGGTGCCGTCCAGCTCGTCCATTGCGTCGGCCAGGCCCTGCGCCACCGCGAGGTTGAAGGCGTTGCGCGCCTCCGGGCGGTTGATGGTGATGATCAGAACCCGGTCCCTGCGTTCCAGAAGAACCTCGTCAGCCACGTGTCGCCCTTCACTTTTCGAGTGGGATGTCGTCGCGTATCGCTGGAAAAGCTTACTATAGGACTTACAGTAAATGGTCGGAACCGCGACGTGGGTTCCGGTCGGAACCCACCGGTAAGGTCGCGCAGACGACGACGCAGCGAGCTGACCGCAAAGACGCAGGCCAGCGTACCTACGGCGGTGGATTCCCGACCGGCCGCCCCGCCCGACGGCGCTGCGGACGCAGCATCGAGACGATGGAGGTGCCCCAGTGGCGAAGCAGGCGACCGCGGAGAAGCGGCAACGGCGTGAGCGCGGGTCCATCAATCCCGACGACATCATCAAGGGCGCTTTCGAACTCGCCGAACAGGTCGGCATCGACAACCTGAGCATGCCGCTGCTGGGCAAGCATCTCGGCGTGGGCGTCACCAGCATCTACTGGTACTTCCGCAAGAAGGACGATCTGCTCAACGCGATGACCGATCGCGCGTTGCGTCAGTACGCGTTCGCCACTCCGTATGTCGAGGCCAAGGACTGGCGCGAGACGCTGGCTAACCATGCCCGGTCGATGCGCCACACGTTCAACGGCAACCCGATCCTGTGCGACCTGATTCTGATCCGTTCGGCGTTGAGCCCGCGTGCGGCGAAAGTGGGTGTGCAGGAGGTGGAGAAGGCGATCAGCAGCCTGGTCGAAGCGGGCCTGTCCCCCGAAGACGCCTTCGACACCTACTCCGCGATGTCTGTCCACGTGCGCGGATCGGTGGTGCTGCAGCGTCTGCGCGAGAAAAACCTCGCCGGCGAGGACGGCCACGGCGACATCGACGACACCATGGCGATCGACCCGGAGTCCGCCCCACTGCTGGCCGCAGTCACGCAGAAGGGTCACCACCTGAGTGGATCAGACGACCGCAACTTCGAGTTCGGCCTGCAATGCATCCTCGATCACGCCGACCGCCTCATCGAGCAGAACGCCAGGCCCGCACGCAAAACCGCGAAAGCCCCCGCCCGTAAGCGTTGATCTCCCATTCGCGCCGAAATCGCATTCCACGCGGTCGTTACGCGACCTGACCCGCATGGAATGCGATTTCGCCGGAGGCTTTAGACCTCGATGACGACGCCGCCACCCTGGCCGCCGCCGGCGCACATCGCGGCGACACCGATGCCGCCGCCGCGGCGCTGCAGTTCGTAGACCAGCGTGGTGACCATCCGGGCGCCGGAGGCGGCGATGGGATGCCCGAGGCTGCAGCCGCTGCCGGAGAAGTTCACGAGTTCCTCGTCGATGCCGTACTCCTTGCAGGCCGCGATCGGGACGGACGCGAACGCCTCGTTGATCTCCCATAGGGCGACGTCGGACGGCTTCAGCCCGGCCCGGTCGAGCACCCTGCCGATGACCTTGACTCCGCCCAGGCCGGTGTCGCGCGGCGCCACGCCCACCGCACCCCACGCCCTGACCTTGGCCATCACGTCGAGGCCGTTCGCAGCGGCGTAGTCGGCCTCGACGAGGGCCACGCCCGCGGCGGCGTCGTTGGTGCCGCTGCTGTTGCCCGCGGTGATCGAGAAGCCGTCGATCTCGGGGTGCAGCACCTTCAAGCCCGCCAGCTTCTCCACGGTGGTGTCGCGGCGCGGGTGCTCGTCGACGCTGAAGTCGATGACCGAACCGTCGAACTGCTCGACCTTGAGCGGCACGATCTCGTCGACGAACTTGCCGGCGTCGATCGCGGCGACGGCACGCTGGTGGGACCGGGCGGCCCATGCGTCCATCTCCTCGCGGGTGATGCCCGCGGCCTGCGCGGTGTTCCAGCCGACGGTGATGGACATGTCCCTGGTCGGCGCGTCCGGCGTCTCGACGTGCGTGGGCGGCATCCACCGCTCCTCGAACTTCAGCTCGGGGCCGGGGATGCGCCAGTTCACCAGCGGGGTCATCGACAGCGACTGCACGCCCCCGGCGATCAGCACCCGCTCCATGCCGGAGCCGATCTGGGCAGACGCGTTGCCGATCGCGGTGAGGCTGCCGGCGCAGTGCCGATTCACCGATTGACCGGGCACATGCTGCAGTCCGGCGGCATCGGCGGCGTAGCGTGCGAGATCGCCACCACCGTAATGGGATTCAGCGAAGATGATGTCGTCGATGTCGGCGGGGTCGACGCCGGAGCGGCGGATGACCTCGGGCAGCACCGTGGTGATCAGGGTTTCGGGCGGGGTGTTGACCAGTGTGCCCTTGAACGAGCGGCCGATGGCCGTCCGGGCAGCACCGACGATGACGGGTGTTGGCATGCTCTTCGACCTCGGTTTCGTGACAGACAGACGTTACAAAACTAACAGATAATGTAGTGTCGACAGAAGGTGAGCCAGATCACTCGGCGTGGGAGTCGGGGTATAGCTCGGGCTCCGGGACGTGGAAATGCTCGTCACGCAGCCGGAAGGCCTCTCTCGTCCCGTGCTGCGCACGCGTCTTGACGAAGTTGAACTCACCCTCGGCGAACTGCAGGTTCGTCCCGTATGCGTGGAACAGGTAGCTCGCGACCTCTTCGCCCTGATAGGCCTGACTCTGCTCGACGAGCCGGAACGCCTCCTTGGCGATCACCACACCGTCGGCCGGCATTTTCGCGGCCTTTTCGGCCCAGTACCGCGCCCTGGCCGGCACCGCGGCAGCGTCACAGGTGTCGGTGAACACGCCTAGGTGCTCGACATCCCCGGCCGAGATGACGTCACCGGTCAGCAGCAGCCGCCGGGCCAGCACCGGGCCCAGCCGGTGGAAAAACATGTGCAAGCTACCCAGCGCGGGCCCGAGGAATCGGGTGGCCGGCATGCCGATCCTGGTGTCGCGGGCGATCACCGAGATGTCGGTCATCAACGCCATCTCGAACCCACCGCCCAGCGCGTACCCGCTGATCTCCCCGACGGTGACCTTCGGGAAGCCCATCAGGTTGTGGTAAAAGCCGAAGGACTTGCGGTCCACTGTCAGCCGCCGACGCTGACTGGGCCGCCTGGCCTCAGGAGCGCCCTGGTCGCGCGCCGACCCGCCATACCAGCCGTACGCGTTGTTCATATCGGCGCCGGTGCTGAACACGCCGTCGGCCCCGCGCAGCAACACCACGGTGATGTCGTCGTCCTCGGCGACGTCGTCGAGGTAGCGTGCGAGCAAGTTCCGCATCGAGGCGTCGTAGGAGTTGCGCCGCTTCGGGTTGTTCAGCGTGATGGTGGCAATGCGCTTGTCGCGATCGACCTCGAACAGCACGCGGCCGTCATCGGTGCTCGTCATGGTGAATCCTGTCGTCGTGGGGTGTCAACGGTCGTGATTGGCGATCAGCTTCGCTTCGATGGTTCTGTCCGAGCCGACGGCCAGGGTGTTGCGGCGGGCGGCGGCGAGGTGATCCTGCGCCAATCGCACTGCGCGTGAGGAGTTTCCGTCGACGATCGCCTCGACGATCCGCTGATGATCGCGCAATGCCGCGCGCATGATCTTCGGCCGCATCGGTTCCTCGGGGTGGCATTCGTCGCTCCACACCGAGGACTCGTGCGCTGACCAGATGACCTCCAGCGACCCGATGAGCAGGATCATCGGCTCGTTGCCGCACCGCGCCACGACCGCTTCGTGAAATCGGCGAGCGTTGGGCACATAACGAGACGAGTGATCGAAATGCTCGACCTGCGCGTCGATCGCCGCCTGCAGGTGAGGAACCACCTCGGTCAGACGGTCCTCACGCGCCGCGCACATCCCGGCACAGATCGGTTCCAGATGCAGCAGCGCCTCGCTGACGTCGGTCGGGGTGGCCGAGCGGGTCTGCAACACCATGCCGATCATCTGCGCGGTGCGCTCAGCCGAGGGCAGGTGCACGACCGCCCCGCCGACGTTGCCGCGCCGCACCGAGATCAGACCGTCGGACTCCAGGATGTGGACGGCCTCCCGCACGGCGGGCGGACTGACCCCGAATTCGGCGAACAGGGCCTCCTGTGAGGGCAGCACGTCGCCCGCCTTGAGCCGCCCGGTCAGGATGTCGTCACGCAGCCGGGACGCCACGAGTTCTGCGACCCGTGGCTGGCGAATACGCGGTGCCGGCACTGTTCCCTCGACGGCCTTTCCTTGCTAAGTTGTACAAGATACTAATCGTAGTGCCAACTGTATGGCTATCTGTATAGCTTTTCCGCAGCGCCTGAAGGGACGGTGCCTGGTGCGAGACGACGCCGGCGCGGTGCGAATCGTCAGGGACGACGCGGTCCTGCGGATCATTCTCGACCGACCCGCCCGGCGAAACTCGCTGAGCCACCCGATGATCGACGATCTGGTCGCGACCCTGACCTGCGCCGCCTCGGACGACTCGGTGCGTGCGATCCACCTGACCGGCGCCGGCGAGGATTTCTGCTCCGGCGCCGATTGGGTCGCCACCAACAGCAGTGGCCGCAGACCGAGGCCGGGCAACCTCGTCCGGCGTATCCCACACGCGGCCAACCGGGTTGTCGAATTGATCGCCACAATTCACCTGCCGGTGGTGTGCACCGTGCGCGGCTGGGCGGTCGGGCTGGGCGCCAATCTCGCCCTCGCCGCGGACTTCACCCTCGCCACTCCCGAGTCGAACCTGTGGGAACCGTTCGTCGACCGCGGCTTCAGTCCGGATTCCGGCTCGACCTGGCTGCTACCACGCCTTGCCGGTGTGGCGCGCGCCAAACGCATGCTGCTGCTGGGCGAGAAGGTGACCGGCGCCGACGCCGCGGACTGGGGGCTGATCCATCAGGCGCTGCCGGCCGACGAGATCGACGCGGCGGCAAGCGACTTGGTGACCCGGCTGGCATCGGGACCGACGGTGGCGCTCGGGCTGGCCAAGCAGGCGATCAACTACGGCCTGCATGCGACCCTGCCCCAGTCCATGGCCCACGAGTTGGCGAGTCTGGAACTGGCCTGTCGGACAGCAGATTTCAAAGAGGGACTGGCAGCGTTCCGGGCTCGCCGCGCTCCCGATTTCAAGGGCGAATGAGGAAAGAAGACACGTGAGTCCCCACACCTACGACACCATCGGCTACGAGGTCGACGGGCACAAGGCCACCATCACGCTGAACCGGCCCGAGGCACTCAACGCGCTGTCCCCGCACATGATCGGTGAACTGCGGGCGGCCTACGACGAGGCGGAGAACGACGCCGACGTCTGGCTGATGATCGTCACCGGGACCGGCCGGGCGTTCTGCACCGGCGCGGACGTCAAGGAGATCCCGGAGGACGGCAAGGTCATCTACGAACGGCCCTATCTGTCGACCTACGACCAGTGGGAAGCCCCGCAGGAGGGCACACCCCCGTTCCGCCGGATGGCCAAACCGGTGCTCGCCGCGATCAACGGGATCTGTTGCGGCGCCGGGCTCGACTGGGTAACGACCGGGGACATCGTGATCGCGTCGGACAAGGCCACCTTCTTCGACCCTCACGTCAGCATCGGGTTGGTCGCCGCCCGGGAGATGGTGCGACTGGCCCGCGCCTTGCCGCGGTCGGTGGCCCTGCGGATGGCGTTGATGGGTAAGCACGAGCGCATGAGCGCCGAGCGCGCCTACGAACTGGGAATGGTGACCGAGGTCGTCGAACACGACAAGCTGCTCGAGCGTGCCCACGAAATCGCCGACATCGTGAACTCCAACGCCCCCCTCGCGGTGCGCGGCACCCGGCTGGCCATCCACAAGACCCTCGACCTACCGCTCCTGGAGGGCGAGATCCTCGCCGAGACATTCCGCGAGCGCGTGGTGCGCACCGAGGACGCCCAGGAGGGACCGCTGGCCTTCGTCGAGAAACGCACCCCCAACTGGCAGTGCCGATGAGCGCCGGCCCGAAGATCACAGGCCCCCGATGACGTTCGACACGGTCCTGCTCGACCTCGACTACCAAGCCCGCGTCGGCACGGTCACCCTCAACCGGCCGGACACGCTGAACTCCTTCAACCGCACGATGTGCGAGGAGATGAAGGACGTCTGGCGGATCCTCAAGGCCGACGAGGACATCAACGCGGTGGTGTTGCGCGCCGCGGGTGAACGGGCCTTCAGCGCCGGCCTGGACATCCGATCCAGCTACGGGCAGCCCGAAATCGTCTGGAATCACGAGGATCCCGGCGAGCTGCTGAGCCCCAAATGGCAGAAGATGTGGAAGCCGGTGGTGTGCGCCGTGCAGGGCATGTGCACCGCCGGCGCGTTGTACTTCGTCAACGAGGCCGACATTGTGATCTGCTCGCAGGGGGCGACGTTCTTCGACTCCCACGTCAGCGCCGGGCTGGTGTCCGCACTGGAGCCGGTGGGCCTGATGCGCCGGGTCGGCCTCGGTGACACACTGCGAATGGCGTTGATGGGCAACGACGAACGCGTCGGTGCACAGACCGCGCTACGCATCGGCCTGGTCACCGAAGTGGTCGCCGAGAACGAGCTGTGGGAACGCGCACACGAGATCGCCGCGACGGTCGCAGCCAAGCCCCCGACCGCCACCCAGGGCACGGTGAAAGCGATCTGGGAATCGCTGGACAAACCGTACCGCGCGGCGATGGACCAGGGCCTGATCTACACCAGGCTCGGCAACCCGATCGCCCAGGCAGAGCTGGCCGAGCGCCCCGTCCCCAAGACCCCGCCGCGGATCCGCTGATGCGGCATCGGCTTTCGCAACGAATCGACGATGTCCTGGCTCTGGACCCGGCGGGACAGGCGATCCAGTTCGACGGCCGGTGGACCACCTGGGAGCAGGTCGGGACCGTGGCGCACCGCATCGGTGACCTCGTCGGCACCGCTCGTGCGGGGATCATGCTGCGTAACAGTCCCGCCCACGTGGCGGCACTTCTGGGTGTACTCTCCGGCGGCGGCACCGTCGTCGTCATCAATCCGGCCCGCGGGGACGACCGCACCCGGTCGGACATCCAGGCGCTGCGGCTGCCGATCATCATCGGTTCCTCCCAAGACCTCGCGACCTCGGCGCCGGACACGACGGCGACCACGGTGACCATCGACGGACTCGATGAGCCGCCGAAGCTGCGCCTCGGTAGCGCCTCCGACGACGCGGGCCGCCCGGGAGTGGCGGTGTGGATGCTGACCAGCGGCACCACCGGCCCACCCAAGCGGGTCGATCTCACCTACGACATGCTGGCCCGCAGCGTGTTGGGCGCCGATTCCGACGCGGCGGCACCGACCGAGCTACGGCGCAGCGTGGCGATCGTGAACTCGCCGCTGGTGCACGTCGGCGGGGTGTATCGGGTGCTGCTGTGCCTGGCCGAGGCACGACCGTTCGTGCTGTTGCCGAAGTTCGACCTCAAGCAGTGGGCCGACGCCGTGCGTGAGCACCGCCCCCGCGCCGTGTCGCTGGTACCGGCGGCACTGAGGATGGTGCTGCACTCCGATCTGACCCGCGAGGATCTGGACGGCATCCGTGTCGTGACGTCGGGGACCGCCCCACTATCCGCCGATGATGCCGACGCGTTCACCGAGAAGTTCGGCATCCCGGTGCTGACCTCCTACGCGGCAACGGAATTCGGCGGCGGTGTGGCCGGCTGGACGCTGACGGACCACCAGAGATTCTGGCGAGACAAACGTGGCAGCGTCGGTAGGGCCAATCCGGGCGCACAGCTGCGCGTCGTCGACGACAGCGGCGCGCCTGTGCCGCCCGGGCAGCAGGGTCTGCTGGAAGTCATTCCGGCCCAGATGGCCGGCAGCCGTGACTGGATGCAGACCACCGACCTGGCCCGCATCGACGAAGACGGATTCGTGTGGATCCTCGGGCGCGCCGACCAGGCGATCATTCGGGGCGGGTTCAAGGTGATGCCCGACGACGTCAAGAGCGCGCTCGAAGGACATCCCGCGGTGGCCGGCGCCTCGGTGGTCGGGCGGTCGGATCCACGGCTCGGCGAAACCCCCGTCGCGCTGGTCGAGTTGCGCCCCGGTATCCACGCAGCACCGGACGAGCTCCTGGCTTACCTGCAGACCCGGCTGGCGCGCTATGAGATCCCGAGCGAGCTGGAGATCACCGACGCCATTCCGCGCACCCCGTCGGGAAAACCCGACCTGGTCGCCGTGCGCTCCCACTTCGCGCCGTCGTGACCGCTGTCCCGGTGACCGTCGCCGAAGTGCTGCGCCGGCAGCGGACGCCGCCGGACAAGCCCTTGCTGATCTGCGATCGCACCCGCCTGAGTCACGGCCAGGCCGTTGAACGCTCGGCCGTGCTGGCTCGGAAGCTGGTCGCACTCGGCGTCGGAAAAGGCACGCACGTCGGCCTGCTGTACCCCAACGGCGCCGACTTCGTCGTCGCGATGCTGGCGGCCACCCGCATCGGAGCCGTCGCGGTTCCGTTCTCCACGTTCGGCACCGTGCCGGAGATGCACAGGCAGTTGGTGCACAGCGACGTCTCGGTGCTGCTGGCCGCGCGCAGCTTTCGCTCCCACGACTACGTGCAGACGCTGACCGACGCCGTCGGCGCACCGCTGACAACCGGATCTGTGTTCACCGCCACCGCACCGGTGCTGCGGCACGTGCTGTTCGACACCGAAGACGATGTCGCACATGCCGGATCCATCGACGAAGCATCGCTGCGTGCCCTGGAGGACGACGTCGAGGGCTGCGACCCGATGGCGATCATCTACACGTCGGGGTCGACCAGTGATCCCAAGGGCGTCGTGCACACCCACGCGGCGCTGCTGGCACATCAACGCAGTCTCAACGAGATCCGCGGACTGACCGCCGACGATCGCCTGTTCTGCAACTCGCCGTTCTTCTGGATCGGAGGGTTCGCGTTCGGCCTGCTGGCCGTCCTGGTGGCCGGTGCCACGCTGATCTGCTCCAATGCCACCGACGCGGCCGACACCCTCGACCTGCTCGAGTCCGAGAAGCCCACCCTCACCAACGGATTCGTCGCCGGCATCGCGCACCTGCCACGCCATCCCAGCTTCGCGCACCGCGACCTGTCCTCCATGCGGCGCGGCAATCTCTACCCCATCATGGCCGTCGACGCGCGACCGGCCGACCCCGAACTGCGGCACAACATGCTCGGGATGACCGAGGCGGGCAGTGTCGTGCTTCTCAGCGGCGACGAGTCCGATCAGCCGGAGTCACGCCGCGGCTCGTTCGGGTTCCTGGCTCCCGGGTTCGAGGCGCGGATCGTCGACCCCGACACCCGCGCTGACGTCGAGGTGAACGCTCTCGGGATCCTTCTGCTGCGAGGGCCGTTCCTGATGCAGGGCTATTGGGGCCGTGCCCGCGAGGACTGTTTCGACGGCGACGGCTGGTTCGACACCGGGGATCTGGTGCGGCGCGACAGCGACGGCGTGTACTACTTCGTCGGGCGGGCCTGCGCGATGATCAAGACCGCGGGCGCAAACGTGGCTCCCGCCGAGGTGGAGAAGGCGATCACCGCGGTGATCCCTGATCCGGATGCCGCCGTCCATGTCGTCGGACTACCCGATGTCGAACGCGGTCAACTCGTCGCCGCCGTGATCGCGACCGGCAGCGGCGCCCCGGTCGACCTGCCCAGCCTTCAGCGCGCACTGCGCCCCGAGCTGTCGGCATACAAGATCCCCCTGCGGGTCATCGCGGTGCGGCACGCCGAAATCCCGACGCTGTCCAGTGGCAAGGCGGATCTCGCCGCCCTGCGAGGACTTTTCGATGACTGACACGATCGACGCACTGCTGCGCGCGCACGCCACGCGCCACGGCGCCAAGGACGCGATCGTCGACCCCGCCGAGCGGATCAGCTACGCCGAACTCGACAGGCTCACCCGAGAGTTCGGCGCAGCGATGGTCGCAGCGGGCATCGGCAAGGGTGCGCGGGTCGGGCTGTTGATGCCCAACGGTGTGGCGTGGGCGCGGATCGCGTTGGCGCTGATGCGGATCGGGGCCGTGGTGGTACCGCTGAGCACCTTGCTCACCCGCCGGGAACTGTCGGCGCAGCTGCGCACCGCCTCGGTCCAGCATCTGATCGCCGTCGGCGAGTTCCGCGGCCACCGCTATCTCGACGACCTGGACGCCCCTCCCTCGCTGCGGACGGTGCGGACGCCCGGGCAGGTGTTCGCGCTGCCCAGCCATCCGGCAGCCGCCGAGGTCGCCGAGGCGATGTCGCGGGGTGTGCGGCCTGCCGACCCGATGAGCATCGTGTTCACCTCCGGAAGCAGCGGTGCGCCC
The DNA here is from genome assembly GCF_052245755.1 of Mycobacterium sp. 4D054. Taxonomy (NCBI): domain Bacteria; kingdom Bacillati; phylum Actinomycetota; class Actinomycetes; order Mycobacteriales; family Mycobacteriaceae; genus Mycobacterium; species Mycobacterium sp. 4D054. The sequence continues at coordinate 11,180 of NZ_JBQQCF010000036.1, read as the reverse complement.
AAGGGCGTGTGCCACTCGCACGGCAACGCGATCGGTGCGGTTCGGGCCGGTCTCGTCGCACGCTGCATCGACGCCGACACCCGGCTGTACCTGCCGATGCCGTTCTTCTGGATCGGCGGTCTGGGCGCAGGGCTGCTGTCCGCGCTGACGGCGGGAGCGACGCTGATCACCGAGCCGGTGCCACAACCCGAGTCGACCCTGCGCCTCATCGCAGACGAGCGGGTCACGCTGTTCCGCGGCTGGCCGGACCAGGCCGAGGCATTGGCGCGGCACCTGCCGGCGGCGGGGGTCGAGCTGACCGAGCTGCGGGCGGGCAGCCTCGACGCGTTGCTCCCGGCGCCGTTGCGGTCCCGGCCCGGAGCCCGGGCCAGGTTGCTCGGGATGACCGAGTCGTTCGGGCCGTACTGCGGATACCCGGCCGACACCGACATGCCCGAAACCGCCTGGGGCAGTTGCGGCAAACCGTTCGATGGCATGCAGGTGCGCATCGTCGACACCGACTCCGGTGAGCCGGCGCCGACGGGTGCGGTCGGAATGATCCACATCCGCGGTCCTCACGTGATGCGCGGTATCTGCCGCCGCAGCCGTGAAGAGATCTTCACCGCCGACAGCTGGTATCCCACAGGCGATCTAGGCCGTTTCGACGCCGACGGGTTCCTGTACTACCACGGCCGTTCCGACGACATGTTCAAGGTGCGCGGGGCCACGGTGTATCCGTCCGAGGTCGAGCAGGCGCTACGGGCACTCGACGGGGTCGGGATGGCCTTCGTGACCGATGTGCCGGGTCCCGACGGCAACCGCGTGGCCGCCGCCATCGTAGGTGACCCGCACCTCACCGTCGAGAGCCTTCATTCGGCGGCCCGCGAGGTGCTGAGCAGTTTCAAGGTACCGACCGTGTGGAGGCTGCTCGACGAGGACGACGTACCGCGGGGGGCCACCGGCAAGATCGATGTGGCCCGGCTGCGCGCGCTGCTCGCACAGTCCTGAGCGATCAGACCACCTGCTGCTCCCGGAGCTGGGCGACCTGCTCGGCGCCGTATCCGATCTCGAGGAGAATCTCGTCGGTGTGCTCGCCGAGCAGCGGTGCGCGGCTGCGGATCTCACCCGGGGTGGCTGACAGCCGAAACGGGGTCTCGATGATCGGGACGTCTCGCGGCGCGCCGGGGAACGGGACCCGCTGCAAGTACCCCATGGCCCGCACGTGCGGGTCGTCGAGCACCTCCTGCGTCGAGTGCATCGGCGCGGCGGGAAGTTTGGCGGCCTCCAGCAGTTCGAGCACTTCGGCCTTGGTCTTGTCGGCACACCACCGCGCCATGATGTCGTTGAGCACGTCACCGTGCTGCCACCGCAGGTCGTCGTCGGCGAAGCGCGGATCCTCGAACAGCCCGGGCCGGCCCACCAGATCACACCAGCGCTTGAACATCGACGGACCGGCGATCTGCAGCAGCACCCACCCCTCGTCCCGTGTGCGGTACAGGTCGCAGGGCGCCACCGAGGCGCCCTGATTGCCCATGCGTGGCTTGTCGGCGCCGAGCAGGTCGCGTTCGATCAGGAACGCGTTCGACAGCATCAGCGCAGTGGGCAGCAGCGCGCCCTCGACATGCTGGCCCTCGCCGGTGCGGTCACGATGAAACAGAGCCATCATCACACCGATCGTCAAGGTCAGCGCAGTGCCGAAATCGGCGTACGGCACGACTGTCCGTATCGGCAACTCAGGCAGGCCCTGCCGGTACACCGCACCCGACATCACCTGTCCCGCGCCGTCGAAGCCGATGCGCTCGCTATAGGGGCCGCCCTCGCCGTACGCGGTCGCGCTGGCGAGGATGATGTCGGGCTTGACGGCTCGCAGGGTGTCGTAGTCCAGACCGCTGGTCCGCATCCCCCCGGCGGGCATGTTGGCGACCACGATGTCGGCGTCGGCGACCAGTCTGCGGGTGATCTCCTTGCCCTCGTCGCTGGTGGAATCCAAGGTCAGCGAACGCTTGTTGCGATTGCACTGCAGGAATGTGCCGCCCTCGCCGCCGGCGGTGACCGACTGCACCCACCGGTCTTCGCCGCCCTCGCGCTTTTCCACCCTGATGACGTCGGCGCCCATGTCCGCCAGCAGCGCAGAACACCACGGCGCCGCGATGAAGCGGCCGTAGTCCAGTACGCGGATGCCGTCGAGAACCCCCATGCCTACCTCCCTCTGCGCGAGCAGACACAAACTCGCACGATTCAGCGCAACAGCGTGCGAGTTTGTGTCTGCTCGCGCATCATCCGATCACGCCGCGCTTGGTGAGATGGTCGATCAGCGGACCTGCCGCGGCGCACAGGTGTTCCGACATCGCCGCGCGCGCGGCCTCACCGTCGCGTGCCTTCAACGCCGCGAGCAGCGCGCGGTGGTCGCGCATCGACTGCGCCGGCCACCCCTGGACGGTCGGATACACCGATTCCAGCGCGAATCTGGTGATCTGTCCCATCAGCTGGGCGAGCTTGGGTGAGCCCGCCGTGAGGTTGACGCCGCGGTGGAACTCGTGGTTGAGCCGCACCGCGGCTTCATGATCGTCGGCGTGGTAGGCCGCCTCCAGCTGGTCCTGCACCCGACCGAGTGCGAGCAGCTGCTCGTCGGTGATGAGTTCGGCGGCGCGACTGGCCAGCACCCCGCCGATGTGGGCCTGCACGTCGGCCACGTCGGCGATGTCGCGGCGGGTGATGGGCAGCACGAGGAATCCGCGCCGGGGCAACTGGGTCAGGAGTCCCTCGGCGCTCAGGCCGAACAGGGCCTCACGCACCGGGGTGACGCTGATCCCGAGTTCGTCGGCCAGCTGCTCCAGGCGGATGTACTGTCCGGCCGGATACGTCCCCTCGAAGATGCGGCGCCGCACGAAACGCGCCACATCCTCGGCGAGCTGCGGCCTCGCCGCGAAGTCCGGAATGCTCACGCCTGTCAGATCCGGTAGTCCGCCAGCAGCCGCTTGCTGATGATGTTCTTCTGGATCTCGCTGGTGCCCTCACCGATCAGCAGGAAGGGTGCGTCACGCATCAGCCGTTCGATCTCGTATTCCTTGGAGTAGCCGTAGCCGCCGTGGATGCGGAAGCTCTGCTGGGTGACCTCGGCGCACACCTCGCTGGCGAAGTACTTGGCCATGCCCGCGGCCACGTCGTTGCGCTCACCGGAGTCCTTGAGCCGTGCCGCGTTGACCATCATCAGGTGGGCCGCCTCGACTTTGGTCGCCATCTCGGCCAGCTGGAAGGCGATCGCCTGATGTTCGGCGATCGGTTTGCCGAAGGTGTGACGCTGCTGGGCGTAGCGAGTGGCCAGCTCGAACGCCCGGATACCGACCCCGCACGCCCGGGCGGAGACGTTGACGCGTCCGACCTCGACGCCGTCCATCATCTGGAAGAAGCCCTGACCGGGGGCCTCGCCGAGAATGTCGGACGCCTGGGCACGGTAACCGTCGAAGATCAGCTCGGTGGTGTCGATGCCCTTGTAGCCCAGCTTGTCGAGCTTGCCGGGGATGGTCAGCCCGGGCACGACTTCCCCGAACCCTGTGGGCTTTTCGATCAGGAACGCGGTCAGGTTGCGGTGCGGCTTGTCGGCGCCCTCATCGGTGCGGACCAGCGCGGCGACCAGGGTCGAACTGCCCCCGTTGGTGAGCCACATCTTCTGTCCGTCGATGGTGTAGGTGCCGTCGCCGTTGTCCCTGGCCCGTGTCCGGATGGCCGCCACGTCGGAGCCGAGCTCCGGTTCCGACATCGAGAACGCCCCCCGGGTCTCCCCGGTGGCCATCCGCGGCAGGAAGTGGCCCTTCTGCGCATCGGTGCCGTGCTGGCGGACCATGTAGGCCACGATGAAGTGGGTGTTGATCACCCCCGACACGCTCATCCAGCCGCGCGCCAGTTCTTCGACGCACAACGCGTAGGTCAGCAGTGACTCCCCCAGCCCGCCGTATTCCTCGGGGATCATCAGCCCGAACAGACCCATCTCCTTCATGGCGTCGACGATCGCCTGGGGGTAGGTGTCGGAGTGCTCGAGCTCCTGCGCGGTCGGGATGACCTCTTTGTCGACGAATTGCCTTACCGTCGCGACGATCTCAGTCTGGAACTCGGTGAGCCCCAGCGTCTGCGCCAGTCTGGTCACGATGCCACCCTTTCGAAGACCGCGGCCAGACCCTGTCCGCCGCCGATGCACATCGTCTCAAGGCCGTAGCGGCCGTCCCGGCGATGCAGTTCCCGTGCCAGTGTCGCCAGCATGCGGCCCCCGGTGGCCCCGACCGGATGTCCCAGGGAGATGCCCGAGCCGTGGACGTTGGTGCGTTCCAGGTCTGCCGGCGTGAATTTCCATGCGCGCATACAGGCCAGGGCCTGGGCGGCGAACGCCTCGTTGAGCTCGATCAGATCCATATCGGACAGCGCCAACCCGGCTTTCGCCAGCGCGACCTCGCTCGCCGGGACCGGCCCGATGCCCATGACGTCGGGCGCGACCCCGGCCACACCCCACGACACCAACCGCACCAACGGGCGCAGACCCAGATCGGCGGCCTTCTCGGGCGTGGTGACCAGACACATCGAGGCGGCGTCATTCTGGCCGCTGGAGTTGCCGGCCGTCACCGTGGCATCCGAATCCGATTTGGCGAGAACAGGTTTGAGCTTGGCCAAGGACTCCAGCGAGGTGTCCGCCCGCGGATGCTCATCGGTGTCGACGACCTGTGTCCCCGACCGGGCGGTCACCGTCACGGGGATGATGGTCTCGGCGAGCAGTCCGTCTTTTTGTGCGGTGACGGCCCGCCGGTGCGACAGCACGGCCAGCTCGTCCTGCTCCTCGCGTGGGATGCCGTATTCGCGGCGCAGGTTCTCCGCGGTTTCGAGCATGCCGCCCGGGACCGGGTAGTTCTTGCCGCCGGCGGTGGTGCGCCCGCGGGCCAGCGCGTCGTGCACGGTGATGCCGTTTTTCGCGCCGCCCCACCGCATGTCGGTCGAGTGGAACACCACGTTGCTCATCGACTCGGCACCGCCGGCGATGACGAGATCGTTGTTGCCGCTTGCCACTTGCAGGACCGCCTGGATCACGGCCTGCAGTCCGGACCCGCACCTGCGGTCGATCTGCATACCCGGCACCGTCACCGGCAGTCCGGCGTCCAGCGCGATAACCCGGCCTATTGCCGGCGCCTCCATGCTCGGATAGCAGTGCCCGACGACGACGTCCTCGACGGTCTCCGGCGCGACGCCGGTGCGGGCGAGCAGCCCCCGCACCGCGGTCACGCCGAGTTCGACGGCGGTCAGCGACCTGAACATCCCGTTGTAGCGCCCGATCGGGGTGCGCACGGGCTCGCAGATCACCGCTTCACGCATCACAGATGCCGTCCGCCCGTGACCTCCAGGACTGTGCCGGTCATGTACGACGACAGGTTCGAGGCCAGGAACAACGCGACGTTCGCGACCTCTTCGGGCTCGCCGGCGCGGCCCAGTGGAACCTCGGCCACCTTGGAGTCCCAGATACGTTGCGGCATGGCTTCTGTCATCGCCGACCGGATGAGTCCCGGCTGGATGGCGTTGACCCGCACCCCGAGGTAGGCCAGTTCCTTGGACGCGGCTTTGGTCATCCCGACGATGCCGGCCTTGGCCGCCGAGTAGTTGGTCTGGCCGACCATACCGACCTTGCCGGAGATCGACGACATGTTGACGATGGCGCCGCGCTTCTGCTCCCGCATCACCGCCGCTGCGGCGCGAAGACCGTTCCAGGTGCCTTTCAGATGGACGGCGATGACCTGGTCGAACTGCTCTTCGGTCATCTTGCGCATCGTCGCGTCACGGGTGATGCCGGCGTTGTTGACCATGACGTCCAAGGCGCCGAACTCGTCCACCGCGGCGGCGACCAGCGCTTCGACTTCGCCGGAGTCGGTGACATCGCAGCGCACCGCGCGTGCCACGTCGTCGCCGCCGAGCTTGTCGGCGGCCGCACGGGTGGCGTCGATGTTCACGTCCCCGAGCACCACTCGGGCGCCTTCGTCGACGAAGCGCTGTGCGATCGCGAAGCCCAGCCCCTGAGCCCCTCCGGTGACCACCGCGATTTGACCTGTCAGCAACGACACCTGTTCACCCGTCCTCACGCCTGCAGGGATCCGACCGGACCATACCGGCCGCCAGACCGTCATCATATTTCATATACGATATCGGCCGAACGCGCCCCTACCCTTGTTCCGAACCTTGCGCACCATCTCCGGGCCACCCCGGCCGGTTTCCCGAGGAGTACCCGAGTGACCACAGCCAGCCAGACGAGTGAAGTCAGCGACGAGGATTTCCAGCAGATCCTGGCAGCGACCCGCCAGTTCGTCCGTGACGCGGTGGTACCGCGCGAACAGGAGATCCTGACCGCCGATCAGGTGCCCGACGATCTGCGCGAGCAGGCGAAGTCCATGGGTCTGTTCGGCTACGCGATCCCGCAGGAGTGGGGCGGCCTCGGACTGGATCTCACCCAGGACGTCGAACTCGCGATGGAGCTCGGCTACACCTCGCTGGCACTGCGGTCGATGTTCGGCACCAACAACGGCATCGCCGGCCAGGTCCTCGTCGGTTACGGCACCGACGAGCAGAAGTCGACATGGCTGGAAGGGATCTCCTCGGGAGAGGTGGTCGCGTCGTTCGCGCTGACCGAGCCGGGTGCCGGCTCCAATCCCTCGGGCCTGCGGACCAAGGCGGTCCGCGACCGTGAAGACTGGATCATCAACGGCCAGAAGCGATTCATCACCAACGCTCCGAACGCCGACCTCTTCGTCACGTTCGCCAGGAGCAGGCCGGCCGACGACAAGGGCGCCGGGATCGCGGTTTTCCTGGTCCCAGCCGACGCCCCCGGGGTTGAGGTCGGCGCCAAGGACAAGAAGATGGGCCAAGAGGGTGCATGGACCGCAGACGTCAGCTTCACCGACGTGCGAGTCCCCGACACCGCGCTGGTGGGCGGTAGTGAGGACATCGGCTACCGGGCAGCGATGACGTCGCTGGCTCGCGGCCGCGTGCACATCGCCGCACTGGCGGTCGGGACGGCGCAGCGCGCACTCGACGAATCCGTGGCCTACGCGGCCACGGCAACCCAGGGCGGGACCGCGATCGGCGAATTCCAGCTGGTCCAGGCGATGCTCGCCGACCAGCAGACCGGGGTGATGGCAGGCCGCGCCCTGGTGCGGGACACGGCGCGGCAATGGGTCACCGGGGCCGACCGACGGATCGCGCCGTCGGCGGCGAAGCTGTTCTGCACCGAGATGGCAGGCAAGGTCGCCGACCTCGCGGTGCAGATCCATGGCGGCAGCGGGTATATGCGGGAGGTGCCGGTCGAACGGATCTACCGCGACGTCCGACTGCTCCGACTCTATGAGGGCACGAGCGAGATCCAGCGGCTCATCATCGGCGACGGACTGGTGAAGGGAGCCAGGGCGAGATGACCGGAAGCCGCGTGCAGGAGGTGCACATGGGGGGACGACTTGAGGGACGCGTCGCATTCGTCACCGGTGCGGCGCGCGGTCAGGGCCGTGCGCACGCTGTCCGCATGGCCAGGGAAGGCGCCGACATCATCGCCGTGGACATCGCCGGGCCGCTGCCGCCCTGTGTCCCTTACGATCACGCCACCCCCGAGGACCTCGCCGAGACGGTGACGCTTGTTGAGGCGACGGGTCGGCGCATCCTGGCCGCTGCGGTGGACACCCGTGACGGCGACGAACTCAGGGCGACCGTCGAGAAGGGTGTCGCCGAACTCGGCAGGCTGGACGTCATCGTCGCCAACGCCGGAGTCACCGCACCTCAGGCGTGGGACGAGATCAGCGCCGAGGATTTCCGCGACGTGATGGACATCAACGTGACCGGCACGTGGAACACGGTGATGGCCGGCGCGCAGAAGATCATCGACGGGGGTCGCGGCGGTTCGATCATCCTGATCAGCTCGGCGGCAGGAATCAAGTTGCAGCCGTTCATGATCCATTACACGGCGAGCAAGCATGCGGTGACCGGGATGGCCCGTGCGTTCGCCGCTGAACTGGGCAGACACTCGATCCGGGTCAACAGCGTGCACCCGGGTCCGGTCCTGACCGACATGGGGACCGGTGACATGGTCTCCGCACTCGGCAAGGCGATGGAGACCAACCCGCAACTGTCGAACATGATGACGCCGTTCCTGCCGACGTGGGCGGTCGAGCCCGAGGACATCGCCGACGCGGTGTGCTGGCTGGCCAGCGACGAGGCCAAATTCGTGACGGCGAGCGCGATCTCAGTCGACCAGGGATCCACGCACTACTGAGAGCGACCTGGTCAAGAACGTCACCTGATCGGTGACGGTCTTGTCGAACCAGTCGTTGCCGGGCCAGACGTCGAAGTGATCACACGGATAGTGGTGCACCCGGGCTCTGCCGTGTGTGGCCGTGGTGGCGACCGCCGCCGCGGGCACGTACTGGTCGAAGTCGGCGATCTGCACGAGCAGCGGGCAGCGCAACTTTTTGGCCGCCGCGTTGGTGCGCACGCCGATCACCTCCAGGCCGACCGAGCTGTCGATCTCGTTGCGCCACGTCGGACCCGCCAGCGCTGTGTAGCTCTCATAGGCACCGTTCAGCGCCAGGGCGCCGGGCTCGCCCACCGGCGAGACCAGCGGCATCATCGTCGGCGCGCCACCGCGGCGCACGGTGACCCTGCTCTTGACTCCGGTGAGGGTCCATCGCAGCGACGTCAGCAGGTCGCGCGATGCGGCGGCGGCGCGGCTGACCGCCAGCCCGCTGGTCAGCGGTGTCAGCGAGACGACGGCGCCGATGTCGTCGCGCTCGGCGGCCACCCGCAGCACGTGTCCGCCGGAGAACGACGCGCCCCACAGCCCGACCCGGGTGGGGTCCACTCCGTCGAGCTTCTTGGCGGCCTCGACTGCGGCATGGTAGTCGTCGATCTGCCTGCGCACCGAGAGCGATTGGCGCGGAACACCGCCCGAGGCGCCGAAGCCGCGGTAGTCGAACGCGAGAACATCGATGCCTGCCGCGGCGAACCGCTGCGCGAACGGCGCCAGCCCGGAATCCTTGGTCCCGCCGAACCCGTGCGCCATCACGACCACCGGCCGCAGCGCACCGCCGGACGGGAAATGCCATGCACTGCAGGCGTCGGCACCGCTGCGGAAGCTGACCTCGGATCTGGTCACCGGGCCACCGCCGCCACACGCTGGGCGCGCTTGATACCCGCCGGGATCTCTCGTTTGAGCAGATCGTGTTCGTAGACGAAGTAGTCGACCTGCTGCGTGTGGCGCGGCCGGTCGGTGCAGTGGCCCGCGTGCAGCTGTTGATCGGCGTCGATGGTCCGCTCCATCTCGTCCGTCGTCGGCAGCGCGTAGCGGCCGACGGCGTACGCGGCCAGCAGCCGGGATTGGCATTCGACGAACGGAAACAAGGTGGGCACCGCCTGGGCGAAGCCGATGAAGACCACGTCGTCGATACCCGGCTTGAACATCCGCTTGTAGAGCCGGATGTAGTTGCCGGGAGCGCTGATGAAACCGGGGTCGAAGAACGGGAAGGTGATGTTGTACCCGGTGGCGTAGATGATGACGTCGAAGTCGGCACTGGTGCCGTCCACGAAGTGGACCGTGTGTCCGTCGAGCCGTGCGACGTTCGGCTTCGGTGTCACGTCGCCCGACCCCAGCCGCAGCGGGAGTTCCACCGACTGGGTGGGATGGGCCTCGAACAGCTTGTGGTCGGCAGGCGGGAGCCCGTACATCGTCGGGTCGGTGCCCAGCATCGGCGCCACCAGTTGGACCGCCTTGCGCTGCCACGACAGCGGCAGATGCGGTGAGGTGCGCCAGAAGGTGTCGCCGGGGCGCCCGGCGATGAACTTCGGCACGATCCACGCAGAGGACCGCGTCGACAGCGTCACCTCGTTGCGCAGTGCCTTCGAGGACAGCTCGACGGTGATGTCGGCGGCACTGTTGCCGATGCCGACCACGAGGATGCGCTGTCCCGTCAGCTGCAGCGGCGTCGACGGATCGATGTAGGAGTGAGAGTGGATCGACTCACCGGCGAAGGAGCCGGGGAACTCCGGCAGCCGGGGATCCCAGTGATGACCGTTGGCCACCACCAGCAGGTCGAAGGTCCGTTCGGCGCCGGCCTGGTCGAGGATCCGCCATCCGCCGGCGTCCTCCCTGGCCGCGTGCACCACACCATTCCCGAACTCGATGTGCTCGAGCAGCCCGAACGAGGCGGCGTATGCGTCGAGGTATTCCTTGACCTGGGAATGGTGGGGGAACGACGGGTAGTTCTCGGGCATCGGGAAGTCGCGGAAGGACAACCGGTGCTTGGAGGTGTCGATGCGCAGCGACCGGTAGGCGCTGCTGTGTCCGTTCGGATTGCCGAAGGCCCAGTTACCCCCGATGCGGTCGCTCGTCTCGAACGTCGTGTAGCCGACGCCGTAGTCCTTGAGCATCTTGCCCGCGGTCAACCCGCTGATGCCCGCACCTATCACCGCAACTCTGGGGGCTTCTCGCTGCACGTCACTCCTCACAGCACACGGCGGACCGCACGTTTTTGACGTACGTCAGATTATTCTGACGCTTGTCTATCACGGAGTCCGCCGTGGCGTGGCGAAGTCAGCCGATGAAACGCACGATGGATTCGGCGACCGCGGCCGGCTTGTCCGAGCCCTCGATCTCCACTGTCGTGCTCAGGGTGGCCTGCACCGCGTTGTCGAGTTGCTTGACCGCGGTGATTTCAGCCCGCGCACGCAGCTTCGCGCCGACCCGCACCGGTGTGATGAAACGGACCTTGTTGTATCCGTAGTTGATGGCCATCGCGACGTTATCCACGGAGTAGAGCTGATGGGTGAAATGCGGCAACAGTGACAGCGTCAGCAGACCGTGGGCGATGGCTCCACCGAAGGGCCCGCTCGCCGCGCGTTCCGGATCGACGTGGATCCACTGGTGGTCCTCGGTGGCGTCAGCGAACAAGTTGACCCGGTCCTGGGTGATCTCAAGCCATTCGGTCGGGCCGAGCTGACTGCCTTCGGCGGCGACGAACTCGGCGAGATCCTTGAACTTCTTCACAGTTGTCTCCTTTGACCCGGGTGTTGGCCGTCGCTCAGGATGCAGACGATGGCGTCACTGTGGATGCAGACGTGATTTCGGGGGTCGGTCTGCATTGTGACGGGGTAATCGTCGCGGCGACGCGGTGGTCGTCATGGTGACGACTGTC
>NZ_JBQQCF010000035.1:0-56878 GCF_052245755.1 Mycobacterium sp. 4D054 | reverse complement strand
GACGAGCAAAGGACCCAGGAGCACCGGCGAGACGCAACGCCGGAACCCCAGGCCGCCCACGTCAGAACCGCCCACCCACGCCACGAAAAGACCTCAACTACCCGCCACGTGAAAGATCGAGGCTAAGCCTTCTTCGACATCTTCGCGATCGCGCGCAGACCGTTCAGCGAAATGCGGAAACAGTCGCGCTCCCACAGTAAATCGAACTGCTTCTTCAGCTCAGCCTCGGTTCGACGGACGCTGTCGCCGCATTGTGGACAACGCACCTGGTATCGACGACCAAGCGCAAGTTGGGTGTCTGGCGGCGCGCCGGCCGCAGCCCGCGCACCATCAAGTGCTGAGACGAAGCGGGCGGCGCCATCAGTGTCCGTGATGCCGCGTCCGGAGTCCCAGATTGGGACTACGCGTCCAGCGGCGTCGATGTACTCGATCCCGCCGCCCCTGCGTGGTGTTGTGATGGCACCGTCGAGTCCGGCGTCGTAGCCCGTACCGCTGCCACCTACAGACTGGAATGGTTCCGGCTCCCACGGGCCGTCACCTCGTCGCTCAAAAGTATGTTCCCACAATGGATGTGACTCGGCATCGCAGAAAACGGTAATCTCGCCCGACTTGTCCAGGCCTGTGCTTTCGAACGGTCCGGTCATAGTTCCCCCAAGTTAAGCGCGCGCGCCTCGGCCGCCGCACGCTCGGCGGCCGTGGCCCTGGTGTAACGGTCGATCATGTCCCGAGTCGCCCAACCTGCCACCGCCATCAGGCCGCCCTCGGATCCGCCGGCGGCCAGCCAGCGCGACGCGGCGGTGTGGCGTAGTAGATGGGGATGGAATCCGGTTAGTCCAGCGAGCCCCGCTCGGTACTTCAGCGTGGCATGCAGACCGTCGTAGTTGAAGCCCTTGCCGCGGTCGCCGAGCCATAGGGGAGTCGTGTCGGCGAGCAGATGCGTTCGTCGCTGCCGGATGTACCGGTCGATGGCTCTGGCGGTCTGCGGACCGAATGGCGCGATCCGACCCTTGCCGCCCTTGCCGCGGCGAACGGTGGCCAGCCCGGCTGCCAGGTCGACGTCGGCCACTGCCAGGCCGACGACCTCGCCCGCGCGCATACCGGTCTCGATCATCAGCCGCACGATCGCCTCATCGCGGCGGTCCCGGAAGTCGGGGCCAGTGCAAGCCTTGATCAGTCGCTTGATCTCAGGCTCGGTGAGCGAGTTCGTGACTTTCGTATCGAGCTTGGGTGCCCTGAGACCGATTAGGGGATCGGTGTCGACCTCGCCCTCTTCCTCAAGCCACGCACTGAATCGGCGCAGAGCGAGCTGGCGCGCGCGGGCGGTCGTGGGTTCTGCGCCGCCGTCGAGCAGATCGGCGATCCACGCGCGCACCATGTCGCGATCGAGCGCCGGGGTCTTGTGGTGCTCGTCACACCAGCGCAGGAACCCTCTGACGCCGTCGCCGTAGGACTTGAGCGTCTGCGGCGACTTCTGCTCGGCGCGCAGCGCGAGCTCCCACGAGGGCAGCAAGGCAGCCAGATCGAGTGGTGTGGGTTTGTGGCGCGCCATGACAATATCTTGACTGGCAGCGCTGTGCATGTCTACTATTTCTTGACTGACCTGCATAACTGCAGGTCAGGACAATAAAACGGAGTGTCCGTCAGTCCAGGTAGTCGCGGAGCACCTGAGAGCGGCTGGGATGCCGGAGCTTCGACATCGTCTTGGACTCGATCTGGCGGATCCGCTCGCGGGTCACTCCGTAGACCTGGCCGATCTCGTCGAGGGTGCGGGGCTGGCCGTCGGTGAGACCGAACCGCAGGCGCACCACGCCGGCCTCGCGTTCGGACAGCGTCTCCAGCACCGACTGCAGCTGGTCCTGCAGCAGCGTGAACGACACGGCGTCCACAGCCACCACGGCCTCGCTGTCCTCGATGAAATCGCCGAGCTGGCTGTCACCCTCGTCGCCGATGGTCTGGTCCAGCGAGATCGGCTCACGCGCGTACTGCTGGATCTCCAGCACCTTCTCCGGCGTGATGTCCATTTCCTTGGCCAGCTCTTCGGGCGTGGGCTCGCGGCCCAGGTCCTGCAGCAGCTCGCGCTGGATGCGACCCAGCTTGTTGATCACCTCGACCATGTGCACCGGGATGCGGATGGTGCGGGCCTGGTCGGCCATGGCTCGGGTGATGGCCTGACGGATCCACCAGGTGGCGTAGGTCGAGAACTTGTAGCCCTTGGTGTAGTCGAATTTCTCGACGGCGCGGATCAGGCCGAGGTTTCCTTCCTGGATGAGGTCCAGGAACGCCATGCCGCGGCCGGTGTAACGCTTGGCCAGCGACACCACCAGCCGCAGGTTCGCCTCCAGCAGATGATTCTTTGCGCGGTCCCCGTCGCGGCAGATCCACATCATGTCGCGGCGCTGTGCGGCTGGCAGTTTCTCGCCCTTTTCGGCGAGCTCGTTCATCAGCTGGGTGGCGTACAGGCCGGCCTCGATGCGCTTGGCAAGCTCGACCTCCTCCTCGGCGTTGAGCAGCGCGACCTTGCCGATCTGCTTGAGGTAGGCGCGCACCGAGTCGGCGGAGGCGGTGAGCTCGGCATCCTTGCGGGCCTGGCGCAGGGCCTCGGATTCCTCTTCGTCCCAGACGAAGTCGCCGGAAGCCTTGTCCTTCTCGGACGGCTCGGCGATGGCGTCGTCGTCGCCGTCTTTGGCCGCCTTGCCGGCCGCCTTCGGGGCGGCATCGGCGGCTTCGTCGTCGGACTCCGCGTCGTCGGCGTCGTCGTCGCCGGAGGCGTCGTCATCGACGTCGATGTCGTCAAGCTCGATGTCGGTGTCCTCGACGTCCAGATCCTCGCCCGGCTCGGCGTCGAGATCTTCGGCGCCGTCGACGTCTTCTGCGGCGAGATCGTCATCGGCCTCGGCCGACGTGGCCTTCTTGGCGCGGCCTCGGGTCGCCGGGGCGTCACCGGGTTTCGCGGCGCGTTTGGTGGCCTTCGCCTGCGCGCTCTTGGCAGCCTTCTTGGCGGGCGCCTTCTTCGCGGGGGCCTTGGCGGCGGTGCGCTTCACCGGCTCGTCGGTTGCCGGGCTTGCCTTGGTCGCTGCCACGTACACCCTTTCGGTCGTGCGGGTCGTCGGCGGGCACACATGCGCCACCGATTGTGTCGGCTATGGGGAATGTCGGCGTCGATCTCACAGCGTCATCTCAAGGTGGGATACTCCGCTGCTGTTCAGTAGGCGGCCGCCGTTGACCATTGTAACGACAGTGCGGATTGGCGCTGTGCCCAGCGGCAAATTTGACGCACGCGCGCGTCCGGTGCCTGCCGCCCTCGCCGCGGGCGCCGGCTACTTACCGGTGGCGGTGACGTCGAAGTCCGCGGCCATCGCCGCGCCGACGATCCCCGCGGTGTTCTGCAGCGCGGCGGGCACCACGGGGGTGCGGTTCTCCAGCAGCGGCACCCACTTGTCGGCCTTGCGGCTGATGCCGCCGCCGACGATGAACAGGTCCGGCCAGATGGCGTTCTCGATGGCCACGAGCACCTTGGTGACCTCTTTGGTCCAGCGCTCGTAGCTCCAGTCCTTGCGTTCCTTGACGGAGCTGGCCGCTCGGTGTTCGGCTTCCTTGCCGCCGACCTCCAGATGGCCGAACTCGGTGTTGGGCAGCAGCACCCCGTTGTGGATCACCGCCGAGCCGATCCCGGTGCCGAAGGTCAGCAACACGATGACCCCCGTGTTGTCCCGGCCGGCACCGAATTTCTCCTCGGCCAGGCCGGCGGCGTCGGCGTCGTTGAGCACCGTCACCGGCTGGCCGTTCAGCGCCCCTCCGATGACCTCCCTGGCGTTGAGTCCGATCCAGCCCTTGTCGACGTTGGCGGCGGTGCGCACGATGCCGTCGGTGACGACGCCGGGGTAAGTCACCCCCAGCGGGCCGTCCCAGCCGAAGTGGGCGACGACCTCGGCGATGGTCTTGGCCACCGCGTCCGGCGTGGCCGGCTGGGGGGTGGGCAGCTTGAACCGGTCCCCGATGAGCCGGCCGGTGTCCAGGTCGACGATGCCGCCTTTGACGCCGCTTCCGCCGACGTCGATGCCGAATCCGCGCCGCGGTGAACTCAAGCCCGGGGCGGGGGTGTCAGACGGCGGGGGTGACGCGTCGGCTGTCATGCAGGCTCCTCTGCGCAGGTGATGGCACCGGTGCTCTCGGCGCGGCGGGGGTCGCCGGGGCGCGTTTGACACCCTATCGGCTCGCCAATTGCGATGGGGGCCAGTCGCGCATCCCGCGGGTGTGCTGCGATGGACATGTGAATTCCGACAGCGAGCCCACAGGTCTGCGTGCGGTGGCAGAGCAGCTGGCGTCCGAAGCCGCCGAGTTCGTCCGGAGGCGTCGGCCCGAGGTGTTCGGACCCGGCACGGTGACCGAGGACACCCCGCCCGCAGTGCGCGTGAAGAGCACCCCGACCGATCCGGTCACCGTGGTCGACACCGAGACCGAACGATTGCTGCGCGAGCGGCTGGCGGTGTTGCGGCCCGGCGACGCGATTGTCGGCGAGGAGGAAGGCGGAGCGGTCGACGCCGCCGGCGGACGGCTGACCTGGGTGCTCGACCCGATCGACGGCACTGTCAACTTCCTGTACGGGTTACCCGCCTATGCGGTCTCGGTCGGTGTGCGGCGCGACGGCGCGTCGGTGGCCGGTGCCGTGGCCGACGTCGCGGGCGGGGCGGTGTACTCGGCGGCGCTCGGGCACGGCGCCACGGTGCGCCGCGGCGGAGTCGTCACCGAATTGCGGTGCACCGACGCCACAGATCTGTCGATGGCGCTGGTGGGCACCGGGTTCTCCTACGACCGCGAGCACCGTCGCCGACAGGGCGAGATCGTGGCCCGGCTGCTCCCCGACGTCCGTGACCTCAGACGGCAGGGTTCGTGCGCACTCGATCTGTGCATGGTCGCCGAGGGGCGACTCGACGCCTACTTCGAAGACGGCGTGCATCTGTGGGACTGGGCGGCCGCAGCGCTGATCGCCGCAGAGGCGGGCGCGCACGTGCGTGCACCCGCGTCGGTGGCGGAGCCGGGGCTGATGGTGGCCGCTGCGCCCGGCATCAGCGCCTCCTTCGACGAGGCTCTGATCCGCTGCGGGGCGATCGCGCGCTGAGTGTCAGCAGGTCCCGGTGTGGGCCTTGGTGAGCAGCTCGGGGTCGGCGGGTGCGGTGGCGTCGGGAAGCAGGCTCGCCAGCACGGCGTCGATGTCGTCGCTGTGGGTCAGCTCGGCGAAGTCGGTGCCGATCGCCAGATCGACCGTGTCGTCGGTGCGGCCGTCCTGGAACAGTTCGGTGCAGGGCGCCACCAGCCACACTGCCGCTGCGGCGGCGCGGCCCGCCGGCCCGAACCGGATCTGACCCTGGCATTGCAGTCGCGCGGTCGTGTACAGCGGATCGTTGGCGGCCTCGGGTTCGGTGAAGCCCAGATCACGCAGTTCTCCTGCGATCTCACCGGCCTGCCCGCCCTGTCCGCTGGCGTTGAGCACCCGAACCCTGGCATCGGCCAGCTTGGCCGGTGTCACGTCGAGCATCGTCGAGCGGGACACCTGTTCGCCGAGGTTCGGTGCCGGGGCGCCCGGCTCGGCCGGGGGCGGGGGAGGATTGCACACCGCGGCCTGCGGCACCTCCGGCGGCCGCGACAGCGCGATCACCCAGACCAGTGTCGAGGCGACCGCCAGGCACGCGAACAGCACGATCCCGGGCACGATGTTGCGACGGCGGAAGGGGCGCCCGTGTTTGTCGAACGCCGTGCCCTCGGTGATTTGCGCGACCACGTCCAGCACTCTAGAGCCACCACCGGCAGGGCTCCGACCGGCGGCGACGACGACCCGGCCGGGAGTGTGACATAAATCACATGAGAACCGGTGTCAATCCGGGCACGAATTATTTGGCGGATGCGTTCGACGCTGGTACAAAGCAACGCTGCAACGAGCTTCACGGAGGGGACACGTTATGGCCACCGATTACGACGCCCCAAGGCGCACTGAGACCGACGACGTTTCCGAGGATTCACTGGAGGAACTGAAGGCGCGGCGCAACGAAGCTCAGTCGGCTGTCGTCGACGTCGACGAGTCGGAATCCGCGGAGAACTTCGAACTCCCGGGTGCCGATCTGTCCGGCGAGGAGTTGTCGGTCCGGGTGATCCCGAAACAGGCCGACGAGTTCACCTGCTCAAGCTGCTTCCTGGTGCATCACCGCAGCCGCCTGGCCACTGAGAAGAACGGCCAGATGATCTGCACCGACTGCGCTGCCTGACGCGTGAGCTACGCGCCTGTTCTCAGGCGCGCAGGGCAGCGAGGAGCTTGTCCGGATGCTTGGCGCTGACCAGCCAGTACGGGGTGGGATCATCCGGATCCTCCAATACCAGCAGCACCATCGGGCCGACCCAGGCCCGGTGCACGACGTACGCAGCGGGATCGAGCTGGCGTCCCAACGCCGCCGACTTGGCCGAGCGTGGGACCTCCGCCGTGCGCGAGATGACCGAGGCCGGTAGATGCGCGTTGCCCACCCACAGCTCATTTTCAGCGCCGCTGCTCACTACCTTGAGTTCGGTCCTGCTGAGCATGAGCAGCACGACGGCGGCCACGGGCAACAGCACCGCGTAGGGCAGCCAGCTCGGCAACGCGCTGATGCCCTGATCCACCTCGAGCGCGATCAGGGCGGCGACCCCGAGCCCGGGCACCCACCACCACAGCGGGACCCGCAGCCGCTCGCGGTAGCGAACGGTTCGGGCAGTGGCACGCGTGTCTGACACGTGGCCAAGAGTAATCTCTGACGTCGTGTCCTCCTCTTTGGCGGTAGTGCGACTCGACCGCGACCTCCCGCTGCCCAGCCGGGCGCACGACGGCGACGCGGGAGTCGACCTCTACAGTGCTCAGGACGTCGAACTCGCACCGCACCAGCGGGCGTTGGTGCCGACCGGGGTGGCGGTGGCCATTCCGCACGGCATGGTCGGACTCATCCACCCGCGCTCGGGACTTGCTGCCCGCGTTGGGCTTTCGATCGTCAACAGCCCCGGCACGATCGACGCCGGGTACCGGGGGGAGATCAAGGTATCGCTGATCAACCTCGATCCCGCGGTTCCGATCGTGATCCGCCGCGGTGACCGGATCGCCCAGCTGCTGGTGCAGCGGGTCGAGTTGCCCGATCTGATCGAGGTGACGTCTTTCGATGAGGCCGGATTGGCCGACACGACGCGCGGTGACGGTGGTCACGGCTCGTCGGGCGGGCATGCCAGTCTGTAGGGGAGAGGACACCAAAGTGGGAAGACACCACAGTGACAGCGCTGAAACACCCGAGGAGGTGACGTCGGTGGACACCGACGACGAGGAGCTGGAAGGCCCCTTCGACATCGACGACTTCGACGATCCGTCGGTCGCCGTGCAGGCACGGCTGGACCTGGGCTCGGTGCTGATCCCGATGCCCCAGAACGGCCAGGTGCAGGTGGAACTCAACGAGGCCGGGGCGCCGAGCGCCATCTGGGTCGTGACTCCCAACGGCCGTTTCACGATTGCGGCGTACGCGGCGCCCAAGTCCGCCGGCTTGTGGCGGGAAGTGGCCTCGGAGCTGGCGGAGTCGCTGCGCAAAGACGCTCCGCGGGTCAGCATCGAAGACGGCCCGTGGGGCCGTGAGGTTGTCGGCTCGGCCGGAGAGGGCGCGGCCGTCGTGCGCTTCATCGGCGTGGACGGGTACCGCTGGATGGTCCGCTGTGTGGTCAACGGACCCTACGAGCGGGTGAGCGAGCTGGCTGAGGAAGCCCGAAACGCTCTGGCCGACACGGTGGTTCGCCGTGGTGACACGCCGCTGCCGGTGCGCACCCCGCTTCCGGTGCAGCTGCCGGAGCCGATGGCCGCGCAGCTGGCTGCCGCGCAGCAGCAGGCGGCGCAGCAGGCCCAGCAGGCGATGGCCCAGCAGCAGGGCGGCGCGCCGCAGCCGCCTCAGCCCCCGGCCACGCCGCAACAGCAGGAGCCGCCGCAGCCCAATGCACGCCGCTCCACGCAGGGTTCGGCGATGCAACAGCTGCGGACCATCACCGGCGGATGACGATCAAGCGGTGAGGGACGAGCCGCGTTGAGGAATCCGCCAATCAGGCCCGGCGGATGACGATCAAGCGGTGAGGGACGAGCCGCGTTGAGGAATCCGCCAATCAGGCCCGGCGGATGACGATCAAGCGGTGAGGGACGAGCCGCGTTGAGGAATCCGCCAATCAGGCCGGCGGATGACGATCAAGCGGTGGCGTCCCGCAGCGCCGCCAGACACTCGGCGCCGAGTACAGCAGGATCGGCGCCGATCGCGTCGAGGGTGACGGTGCGCAGCGCCGCGCACGGCGCGGCGGTCGCCCACTCAATGCCGACCTCCAGCGGGTGCACCGGGTCGTCGGCGGCCGACACCACGCCGAGCGGGACGCCCAGGTACTCCAGCTCGATACTGGTCGGCGCGACATACCGAGCGGCCTCCTCCATCGCGTCCGGCAGCGCCGGCCACTGTCCGAGCCACGATCGGGTCAGTTCCCGGGCCAGCCATGCCGGGCTGCTCGACTGCATCTGCGCGGTGGCCGCCGCCAGCCCGTCGCGGCGCAGCGTCTCGGCCGAGTAGCGAGCGGCCATCGCTGCCGGCGCCGCGTCGGGGTCCCCGGTCCAGGCGGGCAGGGCGGCCAGCACTGCCACAACGTCCTGCGGGTGGGCCAGCGCCCATTCCAGGGCCACCGCCGCGCCGATCGACACACCGCCCACCACGATCGGTCCGGACCGGGCGGTATCGCGCAGCCCGTCGCGGTAGCCGTCGACGAGACGCTCGGGCTGCGGGGGCGGGGTCACCACCACCGCACCGGCGTCGTGCAGCGCGGGGGAGAACGCCCGGTAGACGAAATCGTCGTCGGACCCTGTTCCGGGGAGCAGGACCGCGGTGACGCCGCGCAGAGTGACCGTCATGTTTTGATCGTGCCCTGTCGTGGAACTCACATCGACGCGACCCCAACACCACTCGCGCTGTAGTTAGCATCTGGGAACCAAGAGGTCTACCGTGGCGTTGGTTTAACAGCATCCATTTGGATTGGCAGAAGGTCAGGAGAGGCCATGGCCACGGCCGAGGGATATCTTCGCCGGCTCACCCGCCGGTTGACCGAAGATCCTGAACAACTCGACGTCGAAGAACTCAACGACGAAGCCGCCGGTACGGGCGCCCAGAAGGCGATCGACTGTCAGCGCGGTCAGGAAGTCACGATGATCGGCACCTTGCGCAGCGTTGAGTGCAACGGCAAGAGCTGCGCCGGCGGGGTGAAGGCGGAACTGTTCGACGGTACTGACTCGGTGATGCTGGTCTGGTTGGGGCAGCGTCGCATCCCGGGTATCGAGTCGGGCCGCACCCTCAAGGTGCACGGCCGAGTCGGCAAGTTGGACAACGGATCCAAGGCGATCTACAACCCCCACTACGAGATCCAGAAGTGAGCGACCCGGGCACCGATCCGGGTACGCACCAGACCCCTCCGGCACGCGGCGCCGCCGTCCTGGAACAGATGGGCGGCGTCAGCGGCCTGATCTACTCCTCGCTGCCCGTCGTGGTGTTCGTCCCGGTGTCTTCCCTTTTCGGGCTGATGCCCGCAATCGCTGCCGCGCTTGGGGTGGCCACCGTGATCCTGATCTGGCGGTTGGTCCGCCGGGAGACCGCCCAGCCGGCGATCTCCGGGTTCTTCGCCGTCGGGATCAGCGCGCTGATCGCCTATCTCGTCGGTGCGTCGAAGGGGTACTTCCTGCTCGGCATCTGGACGTCGCTGTTCTGGGCCGTGGTGTTCACGGCGTCGGTGGTGATCCGTCGCCCGGTCGTCGGCTACATCTGGGGCTGGGTGCACACCGGCGACCGGCGCTGGCGCGAGGAGCGCCGGGCGGTGCGTGCGTTCGACGTCGCCACACTGGTATGGGCGGCGGTGTTCACCTCGCGGTTCGTGGTTCAGCAGCATCTCTACGACGCCGATCAGACGGGCTGGCTCGGCGTCGCGCGGATCGCGATGGGATGGCCGCTGACGGCGGTCGCCGCGGTGGTCACCTACATCGCGATACGGGGCGCTCAGCGAGCCTTACGGGAACGCGGCTTGCACGAGCCGGCCACCCCCGAACCCCGCGACGACGCGGCCCACGAGCCGAACTGACAGAACTCACCGCTGCTGCGGATTGAGCAGCAACTCACGCAGCTGGTCTTCGGCTTCGGTGACCGCGACGAACAACAGCTCGTCACCGCCTTCGAGCGGCTCGTCGCGCTCCGGGACGATCACCCGGGGACCCCGCAGGATCGTCACCAACGTCACGTCCCTGGGCAGGTCAAGACGTTTGACCGGCTTACCGCCCCACGGCGTGTCGTCGGGCAGCGTGATCTCGACCAGGTTGGCCTGGCCCTTACGGAACTCCATCAACCGCACCAGGTCGCCGACCGACACCGCCTCCTCGACGAGCGACGCCAGCATGCGCGGCGTGGAGACCGCGACGTCGACGCCCCAGGACTCATCGAAGAGCCACTCGTTGCGCGGGTCGTTCACCCGGGCCACCACACGCGGAACCGCGAACTCCGTCTTGGCCAGCAGGCTGACCACAACGTTGGCTTTGTCGTCACCCGTGGCGGCGATGACGACGTCGAACTCCTCCAGCTTGACCGATTCGAGCAGGCTCAGCTCGCACGCGTCGCCCAGGCGCCAGACCGCGGCCGGAACGGTTTCGACGTCGATGTGATCGGGATTGCGCTCCAGCAGCGTGACCTGGTGGGACTCGACGAGCTCGCGCGCGATGGACCGGCCCACCGCGCCTGCCCCGGCGATCGCGACCTTCATCACCCTGCTCCTCGCGTCCGCGTCATCACACTGCTCCTCGCGTCCGCGTAATCACACTGCTCCATCGCGTCCGCGTCATCACACTGCTCCATCGCGTCCGCATCAGTGAAACTGCTCCTCGCGTCCGCATCAGCCCTCCGGGTCCTCGCTGGGCGGCAACGCGGCGATCGCCAGCGCCTCGGCGATGTGCCCCGACACCGCGGCCATGTAAACCTGGTCTCCGGCTTGGATGACGGTCTTCGCGTCGGGCAGCAGCCCGGCGCCGAAGCGGATCAAGAACGCCACCCGGCCCGACGTCGCGGACTCCAGCTCAGTGAGGCGGCGGCCCACCCAGTCCTCGTGCAGCGCCAGCTCGGTGACCCCGACGTTGCCGGTAGGGTCGCGCCACTTGGTGGTCTCGGTCTCCCGCGTTAGCACGTTGAGCAGCCGATCGGTGGTCCACGGCACGGTCGCCACGGTGGGGATGCCGAGCCGCTCGTAGACGGCCGCGCGCTTGGCGTCGTAGATGCGCGCCACCACCCGTTGCACGCCGAACGTCTCGCGCGCCACCCGCGCGGAGATGATGTTCGAGTTGTCGCCCGAGGACACCGCAGCGAACGCAGAGGCGCCCTCGATACCCGCCCGGATCAGCACATCGCGATCGAAACCCATGCCGAGCACCCGCTCACCCGGGAATTCCGCGGAGAGCCGGTGGAATGCGGTGGCGTCGCGGTCGATCACCGCGACGTCGTGGCCGATCCTGGCCAGGCTGTCCGACAGCGATGCGCCGACACGGCCACACCCCATCACCACTACACGCACCTGACGGTCCTTTCCCGGCCGAGGTCGCTGCAAAACCCATGCACGCGGAACGCTACCGCTTTCCGACGGTTGCGGGCCGTCGGGCTTACTCTTGGCACTCGTGTCCAAGCTTTCGACCGTCGCCCGGCGATTGGTGCTGGGCCGGCCGTTCCGCAGTGACAAGCTGTCGCACACCCTGCTACCCAAGCGGATAGCGTTGCCGGTCTTCGCCTCCGACGCGCTGTCCTCGACGGCGTACGCGCCCGAGGAGATCTTCCTGGTGCTGTCGGTGGCCGGCCTGGCCGCCTACTCGATGGCGCCGTGGATCGGGCTGGCCGTGGCCGCGGTGATGCTGGTCGTGATCGCCAGTTACCGGCAGAACGTGCACGCCTACCCGTCCGGCGGCGGCGACTACGAGGTGGTGACCACCAATCTCGGCCCCACCGCCGGGCTGACGGTGGCCAGCGCGCTGTTGGTCGACTACGTGTTGACCGTCGCGGTGTCGATGTCCTCGGCGATGTCGAACATCGGGTCCGCGATACCGTTCGTCAACGACCACAAGGTGCTGTTCGCCGTCATCGCGATCCTGCTGCTCGCGTCACTGAACATGCGGGGTATCCGCGAGTCCGGCACCGCGTTCGCGATTCCCACCTACGCGTTCATGATCGGCATGTACCTGATGCTGGTGTGGGGCTTCGTCCAGATCTACGCGCTGGACATCCCGCTGCGGGCGGAGTCGGCCGACTTCGAGATGCATTCCGAGCACGGCGACGTCGTCGGCTTCGCGCTGGTGTTCCTTGTGGCCCGTGCGTTCTCGTCCGGCAGCGCGGCGCTGACCGGTGTCGAGGCCATCAGCAACGGTGTGCCCGCGTTCCGTAAACCGAAGTCGCGCAACGCCGCAACCACGCTGCTGCTGCTCGGCGTGATCGCGATCACACTGTTCATGGGCATCATCATGCTGGCCAAGGCAACCGGCGTGAAGATCGCCGAACGTCCCCATGAACAACTCGTCGGCGCGCCGCCCGACTATCACCAGAAAACACTGATCGCGCAGCTGGCCGAGGCGGTGTTCCATGGCTTCCCGCTGGGGCTCTACCTGATCGCCGGCGTCACCGCACTGATCCTGGTGCTGGCCGCCAACACCGCGTTCAACGGCTTCCCGGTGCTGGGATCGATTCTGGCTCAGGACCGCTTCCTGCCGCGTCAGCTGCACACCCGCGGTGACCGGCTGGCGTTTTCCAACGGGATCCTGTTCCTGGCGTTCGGCGCGATCGCCTTCGTGGTGGCGTTCCAGGCCCAGGTCACCGCGCTGATCCAGCTCTACATCGTCGGGGTGTTCGTGTCGTTCACCCTCAGCCAGGTCGGGATGGTCCGGCACTGGACCCGGCTGTTGCGCACCGAGACCGATCCGGCCGCGCGCCGACGGATGATGCGGGCGCGGGTGATCAACACCGTGGGGCTGGTCTGCACCGGAACCGTGCTGGTGATCGTCGTGGTGACCAAATTCCTCGTCGGGGCGTGGATCGCGATACTGGCGATGGCCGCGCTGTTCGGGATCATGAAGCTGATCCACCGGCACTACGCGGCGGTCAGCCAGGAGCTGGACGCCCAGGCCGCCGAGACCGAGGACATCGTGCTGCCCAGCCGTAACCACGCGATCGTGCTGGTCTCCAACCTCCACATGCCCACGCTGCGCGCGCTTGCGTATGCCCGGGCCACCAGACCCGACGTGCTGGAAGCGGTCACCGTCAGCGTCGACGATGCCGAGACCCGCCAGCTGGTGCACAAGTGGGAGCACAGCGACATCAACGTGCCGCTGAAGGTGATCGCCTCGCCGTACCGGGAGATCACCCGCCCCGTGCTCGACTACGTCAAGAGGGTGAGCAAGGACTCGCCCCGCACGGTGGTCACCGTGTTCATCCCCGAGTACGTCGTCGGCCACTGGTGGGAACAGGTGCTGCACAACCAGAGTGCGCTGCGGCTGAAAGGCCGCCTGCTGTTCGAACCCAACGTGATGGTGACGTCGGTGCCCTGGCAGCTGAGTTCGTCGGAGCGATTGAAGAAGCTGGCGCCGCAGTCCGCACCCGGAGACGCACGCAAGGGGTTCCTGGATTGAGTGACGACCTGGTGCTGACCACCACCGCGGCAGCCAACGGCGGCAGCTGTGTCGCGCGCCACGACGGTCGGGTGGTGTTCGTGCGCTACGCGCTGCCGGGGGAGACGGTCCGCGCCCGGCTCGTCGACGAGCGCGGGTCGTACTGGAACGCCGAGACGGTCGAGGTGCTCGAACCGTCGCCGGACCGCGTCGACACCCTCTGCCCGATCGCGGGCGCAGGTGGTTCCGGCTGCTGCGACCTCGCGTTCGCCGACCCCGCCGCGGCGCGCCGGATCAAGGGTGCTGTGGTCGCCAATCAACTTGTCCGGCTTGGCAATCACCGCTGGCTAGACGAGTCGGAGGCCTCCGCCGAGCCGGTCGGCGACGGTGCCGCGACCGGATGGCGGACCCGGGTACGCCTCGATACCTCGCCCGACGGCCGCGTCGGTTTCCACCGCTATCACAGCGCCGAGCTGGTGCATCGGCTCGACTGCGCACAGCTGCCCGCAGGCATGCTCGACGGGCTGGCAGACACCCGCTGGCCGGCCGGGGCCGCCGTCCACGTCGTCATCGACGACGACGGTAACCGGCACGTCGCGCATGCCGGGCGCGGCCGCCGCACCACCGTCGTGGAAGGCGACTACGAGGCGGTGCAGCGGGTACATGGGCGGTCCTGGCGGGTGCCGGTCACCGCGTTCTGGCAGGCGCACCGGGACGCACCCGCGCTCTACAGCGGGCTGGTAGCGCAGTGGGCCGCGCTCGAACCGGGCATGACCGCCTGGGACTTATACGGCGGCGCAGGGGTTTTCGCCGCGGCGCTGGCCCGCGAGGTCGGCGACACCGGCTCGGTGCTGACCGTGGACACCTCCAGGGGCGCGTCGCGGTCGGCACGCGCGGCACTGGCGGACCTGGGCAACGTGACCGTGCTGACGGATTCGGTGCGCCGCGCGCTGAGCGGGCAGCGCCGGCGCGCCGACGTCGCGGTGCTGGATCCGCCCCGCACCGGCGCCGGCCGCGAGGTGATCGGTTTGCTGGCCGGTGCCGAGGTGCCGCGCATCGTCCATATCGGTTGCGAGGCAGCGTCGTTCGCCCGCGATGTAGGTCTCTACGTGGAGCACGGGTATGCGGTCGAGCAGCTGCGCGTGTTCGACTCGTTCCCGCTGACCCACCATGTCGAGTGCGTCGCCGTGCTGCGCAGGTGAGACAGGTTCAGGGCTGCGCAGGCTCCAGAGCATCGACGGCTTGTTCCATCCGGTCGAGGGCCTCACGCATCTGATCGAGCGCTTCGCGAAGCTCTGTCGCCGAAATCGGACCGTCGGAGCCCGGGGGAAGCGGAACCGCGCGTTGCGCGTCCGGCGCGGTTTCGGGTGCTGGGAGCGGATCGGTCGGTCCCGGGGCCGAAGGCGGCTGGGCAGAGGGAGGCGGGACCGAGGCGGCATCTCCGCCCGGCGCGGTGGCGACACGGCCCGTACCCGAACCGAAGATCTGGTCCAGCGCCTCAGACAGGGTCGGGGCGTACCCGACCCGCACGCCGCCGCCTCCGGGTTCGCGGAAACTCGCCAGCACCCGGGACAGCTGCGGGAAGGTCGAACTGTTCGGATTCGTCGAGATGCGTTCGGTGTAGAGCGGTTCGACGTACAGCACGCCGCCGTCGGCGATCGGCAGGGTGAGCAGGTTGCCGTAGTGGATCTGGTTCGACCGCTCCAGCAGGGTTCGTTCGGAAGCCACCCGGGTGTCGGAGATCATCGAGTTCTGGATCTGTTGCGGGCCCTGGGTGAGGGTGTCGGTCGGTAGCTGCAGTACCGAGAGCTTCCCGTAATCGTGCGGGTCGGAGCCGGCGGAAATGTAGGCCGACAGGAATTCCCGGCTGTAGCCCACCATCGCCGTGGCCAGCCGGAACGACGGCTCTGCGGTCTCCTCGTCGCCGATGAGCACATAGAACGGTGGTTGCGCCGAGGTGGCGTCTTTGGTGGGATCGCTCGGGACCGACCAGAAAGCGTTGGTGGTGAAGAATTCTCGGGGCTCGTCCACGTGGTACTTCGACAGCAGATCGCGCTGCACGCGGAACAGGTCCTCCGGATAGCGGAAGTGCGCCCGCAGCTGGTCGGGAATGTCGTCTGCGCTCGTGACGGTGCCTGGCAGCGCGCGCATCCACGCCGCCAGGACCGGGTCGTCGGTGTCGAATTGATAGAGCGTGACGGTTCCGTCATACGCGTCGACGGTCGCCTTGACCGAGTTGCGGGCGTACCCCACCGCATTGCCCTGCCGGAATGACCCGCTCGGGGTGAGCGCCGGCTGTTCCAGCAAGGCGCGGGCGGCGTACGGATACCGGTCCAGCGTGGTGTAGGCGTCGACGACCCATACGATGCGTCCATCGACGACCGCGGGGTAGGTGTTGGCGTCAGTGGTCAGCCACGGCGCCACCCGCTCGACCCTCTTCTTGGGATCCCGGTGAAGGATCAACTTCGACTCCGCGCCGATCGCCCGCGAGAACAGGATGTTGCGCTCGGTCAACTTGGCGGCGAAAACGCTGCGGTTGAACCAGTTTCCGATGGGAACGCCGCCGGCTCCGGTGTAGGTGTAGGTCGAGGTGTCGGTGTCGTACTCGCGAGGCTGCGCCCCCGGGGCGCCGCCGACGATCGCATAATCGGGATCGGCTCGGGCGATCACCTCACCGAAGTAGATGCGCGGCTGCTCGACGGGGATGACCTGGTGGCCTGACGCCTGCGTGGCGATGTCGCTGACGGCGTAGATCGGGTAGCCGCTGTTGCTCTCCGAGGCCTCGGCGGCTTCACGCACCGCGGCATTGACCCGGTTCGCGGGCGCGGCGACGAACCCGTTGCCGTGCGTGTAGACGGTGTGGCGATTGATCCAGTCGGTCTGGTTGCCGGTCAGCGAATCCGGGGACAGTTCACGCACACCCACGATGTAGTCCTGCACCTGACCGTCGATGCGGTAACGATCGATGTCCAGGGCCTCCGGGAAGCTGTAGAAATTCTTCAGCTGTTGTTGCTGAGTGAAAGTCCGCGACAGGATGTTGGGGTCCAGCAGGCGCACCTGGGCGATGGTGGTCCGGTCCGCCGGCACGTCGACGGGAGAGGTGGTGCCGATACCGGGGTAGTCGCGGTATTCGACATGGTCGCGGCCGAGTCGGAAGGCCGCGCGGGTGGCATCGATGTTGCGGTCGATGTAGGGCGCTTCGAGATCGGCGGCGTTGGGCCGCACGGAGAACTGCTCCATCAACATCGGCCAGGCGCCGCCCACCAACAGCGACGAGAGCACCAGGAGCGCGGTGGCCATCGCCGGAATCCGCATGTCGCGAAGGAAGACCGCGGCGAAGAACGACACGGCACACAGCACGGCGATCGCCAACAGCACGAGTTTGGCCGGCAGCGCCGCGTGGATGTCGGTGTAGCCGGCGCCGGTGAACGTGGGCTCTTTGCGGTCCGCGGAGAGCAGTTCGTAACGGTCGAACCAGTAGGCCACCGCTTTGAGCATGATCGCCGTGCCCGCGAGGACCGCGATCTGCACGCGTGCCGGCTGGGTCAGCGTGCCCTTGCCGGCGCCGATGCGCAGCCCTCCGAACAGATAGTTCGCGGCCAGGTTGGCCAGCAGCGCCATCACGCAGGCCACGAGTAACCAGTTCAGCACTATGCGGTAGAACGGCAGATCGAACACGTAGAAGCTGATGTCGTGGCCGAACTCGGGGTCTGCGATGCCGAACGCGCCGCCGTGGAGGAACAGTTGCACCGTCGTCCAGCGCAGCTGGGCGATCAGTCCGCAGAGCAGACCCGCAATGGCCGCGATGCCGAACGCGGTCAGCCGGGGCCTCGCCATCGCGGCCGCGCGGTACGGATCGAGCGGTTCTGACCTGATCTCAGCCGGCACGAACACCGGGCGGGTGCGGTAGGCCAGCAGGGCAGCGGCCATCACCGCACCCCCGACCAATGTCGCGGCGGCGATGAAAATCCCCAGCCGGGTGAGCAACACCGTCACCCAGACCGATCGGTAGCCGACTTCTCCGAACCACAACCAATCGACGTAGGCGTCGACAGCGCGGGGGCCGACGATGAGCAGCGTCACGCACCCCGCAGCGACGAACAACGCGGCGCGGGTGCGGCGGGGGAGGTGTGCGAACCTGGCCGACGGCGCAGTCTTCATCAGGGCGCTCCGATCGCGGTGATGTGCCGTCGATCCGGGCATACCGAGGCACCGGTGCGGCCAGTCTCCCGGCAGAACGCCGACAGAGGTCGGACCCGGCTCGGCGAGTGCGCGAGTGGCGAATGGCCTACATTGATCGTAGTTGGTGTGCCGGGAAGTCTGGTCGGCCTTGCTTTGACGACCACAAATGATGGGACTCTCGATTTGGCAACCAGCCCGTTCTCGCCGATGCGCCGCCCGGTCTTCTCACGAGGTTCCTGGGCGGAGACCCGCCGGGTCACCGAAATTCTCCGCAAGGAAACCGTCGGCGGCGCCATCCTCCTGGTGGCCGCCGCTGCGGCGTTGATCTGGGCGAATTCCCCGTGGGCGCAGAGCTACTTCGCGCTGCGCGATCTCGAGCTGGGAGGCGAATGGTTCGGGCTGCACCTGAACCTCACGCTGGGGGCCTGGGCCGCCGACGGGCTGCTGGCGATCTTCTTTCTGGTGGTCGGCTTTGAGCTCAAGCGGGAGTTCGTTGCCGGCGATCTACGGGATCCGAGTCGGGCGGCGCTGCCGATCGCTGCCGCGGTCGGCGGCATGGTGGTGCCCGCGCTGATCTTCGTCCTGGTGAACCTCAACACCGGGGACGGGGCGTTGCGCGGCTGGGCGATCCCGACTGCCACGGACATCGCGTTCGCGGTGGCGGTGCTCGCCGTGATCGCCACCCATCTGCCGTCCGCGCTGAGGACGTTCCTGCTGACGCTGGCCGTCATCGATGACCTGCTGGCGATCACCGTCATCGCCGTGTTCTACACCCAGGAGATCAACGGGTGGGCGTTGGCCCTGGCGGTGGTTCCGCTGGCGCTCTTCACAGTGTGCGTCCAGCGCGGCGTCCAGAAGTGGTGGGTGCTCGTCCCTCTGGCGGTGGCGGTGTGGGTGCTGGTGCACGAGTCGGGTGTGCACGCCACGGTGGCCGGCGTGCTGCTCGGTTTCGCGGTTCCGGTGCGGCGATCGGCGACACAGCGGGGACGTGAAGTCGAGCCGGAGCACCGGGTGGGTATGGCCGAGTATTTCGAACACCGGTTCCGTCCGATCTCGGCCGGCGTCGCGATTCCGGTGTTCGCCTTCTTCGCCGCCGGTGTGAGCATCGGTGGTCTCAGCGGGCTGACCCGGGCACTCGGCGATCCGATCACCTTGGGAATCGTGCTCGGCCTGGTCTTGGGCAAGCCGATCGGGATCCTGCTCACCACCCGTGTCCTGTCGGCGGTGACGCGGGCCAGCCTGGATTCGTCGTTGCGGTGGGTGGACGTGCTCGGGATGTCCATGCTGGCCGGCGTCGGGTTCACCGTGTCGCTGTTGATCGGCGACCTGGCCTACGGCATGGGGTCCGAACGTGACGAATTTGTGAAGATCGGTGTGTTGTCCGGCTCGCTGCTGGCGGCCACGTTGGCGGCCGGCATCCTGCTCACCAGAAACCGTGTCTACCGGCGGATATACCAGGAAGAAACGGCCGATGCCGACCGCGACGGAGTGCCCGATGTCTACCAGACTCGACAGGACTGACCATCTCGGCCGTGCGTAGACTGACGGGATGCTTGAACAGATCCGCGGTCCCGCAGATCTACAGCACCTGTCGCAGGCGCAGATGGAGGACCTGGCCCGCGAAATCCGTGACTTCCTGATCCACAAGGTCGCGGCGACGGGTGGGCATCTGGGACCCAACCTCGGCGTTGTCGAGCTCACGCTGGCGCTGCACCGGGTCTTCGATTCCCCGCACGACCCGATCCTCTTCGACACCGGGCACCAGGCCTACGTGCACAAGATGCTCACGGGTCGCAGCCAGGACTTCAATTCGCTGCGCAAGAAGGACGGCCTGTCCGGCTATCCGTCGCGCGCCGAGAGTGAGCACGACTGGGTCGAGTCCAGCCACGCCAGCTCAGCGCTGTCCTACGCCGACGGTCTGGCCAAGGCGTTCGAGCTGTCCGGGCACCGCAACCGGCACGTGGTGGCGGTGGTCGGGGACGGTGCGCTGACCGGGGGCATGTGCTGGGAGGCGATGAACAACATCGCCGCGTCGCGTCGCCCGATCGTGATCGTGGTCAACGACAACGGCCGCAGCTATGCGCCGACCATCGGCGGTTTCGCCGAACACCTCGCCGGCCTGCGGCTGCAGCCCGGCTACGAGCGCTTCCTGGAGGAGGGCCGCAAGGCGGTCCGTGGCGTGCCGATGATCGGCGAGTTCTGCTACCAGTGCATGCACAGCATCAAGGCCGGCATCAAGGATGCGTTGTCACCGCAGGTGATGTTCACCGATCTCGGCCTGAAGTACGTGGGGCCCATCGACGGTCACGACGAGCACGCCGTGGAAAGCGCGCTGCGGCACGCCCGCGCGTTCAACGCCCCGGTGGTGGTGCATGTCGTGACCCGCAAGGGCATGGGCTACGCGCCCGCCGAGAACGACGTCGACGATCAGATGCACGCGTGCGGTGTCATCGACCCCCAAACCGGTCTGGCGACCTCGGTGCCCGGGCCCGGCTGGACGTCGACGTTCTCCGAGGCGCTGATCCGGCTGGCGAGCAAGCGCCGAGACATCGTCGCCATCACCGCCGCGATGCCCGGACCCACCGGATTGAGCGCGTTCCGGGAACGCTTCCCCGATCGCTTCTTCGACGTCGGTATCGCCGAGCAGCACGCGATGACGTCGGCCGCGGGGCTGGCCATGGGCGGCATGCACCCGGTGGTGGCGATCTACTCGACGTTCCTCAACCGCGCGTTCGACCAGATGCTGATGGACGTCGCGCTGCACAAGCTGCCGGTGACCATGGTGCTGGACCGCTCCGGGATCACCGGACCGGACGGCGCCAGCCACAACGGCATGTGGGACCTGTCGATCCTGGGCATCGTGCCCGGCATGCGGGTCGCCGCACCACGCGACGGTGCGCGCCTGCGGGAGGAACTCGGCGAAGCTGTCGAGGTCAACGACGGCCCCACCGCCGTACGGTTCCCGAAAGGCGATGTCGGCGAAGACATCCCGGCGATCGAACGTCGCGACGGGGTGGACATCCTCACGCTTCCTGCCGAGGGGATGTCCGAGGATGTGCTCGTGGTGGCCGTCGGTCCGTTCGCCGCGATGGCGCTGGCGGTCGCCGAACGACTGCGCAACCAAGGCATCGGTGTGACCGTGGTGGACCCGCGGTGGGTGCTGCCCGTGCCCGAGCAGATCGCGACCCTGGCGGACCGGCACAAGCTCGTCGTCACCATCGAGGACAACGGCGGTCACGGTGGGGTCGGATCGGCGGTGTCGAGTGCGTTGCGTCGCAACGAGATCGATGTGCCGTGCCGGGACGCCGCGCTGCCCCAGGAGTTCTTCGCCCACGCCTCGCGGGGTGAGGTGCTCGCCGAGGTCGGGCTGACCGAACAGAGCATCGCCCGCCAGATCACCGGCTGGGTGGCCGCGCTCGGCGCCGCCGCCGGTGACAGCGAGGTCAGCGAGCGCGTCGACTGACGATGGCGAAAACCCACTCCGCCCGCCTCACGGCGGGCGCCGTGCTGACGATCGCTGCGCTGGTGGGCTGTGCTCCGACCGCGGATGCCGCCACACCCATGTGGTCCGGCCTGGACGCCCGGGCGCTGGAGGTGCCCGCCGCGTCACCCGGCACCCTGCTGGACACCGTGCCGCTGGACCCGGCGCTGTCGGTGCCGGGGGCCGGCGCCGCCTACCGCATCCTGTACTCCACCATCGACCAACACGACCGCCCCGCGGTCAGCACCGCGGTGGTGTTCACCCCCAGCATCGCTGCCCCGCAGGGTGGGTGGCCGGTGATCGCGTGGGCACACGGCACCGTCGGGCTCGGTGACGACTGCACCCCGTCGGCGCTGCCACGCAGCGGCCGCGACAAGGAGTATCTGTCGCACTGGCTCGACCAGGGCTACGCGGTGGTGGGCAGCGACTACACCGGTCTGGGCACACCGGGGTTGATGAGTTATCTGAACAGCCGGAGCACTGCACGCGCCGTGGTGGACTCGGTGATCGCGGCCCGCCAGATGGATCTCGATCTGTCGCCGAAGTGGGCCGTCGTCGGACAGTCGCAGGGCGGGGGAGCCGCCGTCGCGACAGCCCGGTGGGCCACCGAGTTCAGCGCCGGTCGCGGGCTGGACTACCGCGGCGTCGTCGCGACCGGCACCCCGGCCAACGTCGAGAACATCGTCAAACAGGCCGGCCCCGACATGGCCGTCCCGCCCGAACTGGGCCCGATGGGCAGCGCCTACACCGCTTACATCGTCGCCGCGCTGCGAGAGGCCCGTCCCGACCTCGATCTGGACCAGGTGCTGACCCCGGAAGGCCGGGCCGCCGCGGACAAGGCCGAAACTGTTTGCGCCGCAGAGCTTCCCGGTGCACTCGAAGGGCTGAAAGTGCCGGAGTTCTTCACCGCGCCGATCGCGTCGATCCCCGGCGCCCCTGAGGCGATCGACGCGTACATGGGCGTCCCCGCAACGGGATACGACCGCCCGGTGTTCCTCGGCGTCGGGATGCAGGACCGTGACGTCCCGCCGAACCTGACGCTGCGGTTTTCCGAACGGCTGACCGACAACGGCCAGGGCGTGACGCTGAAGGTGTATCCGGATTCCGACCACAGCGGCACCGTGCTGGCCTCGATTCCCGACTCGACGCCGTTCCTGGCACGGGCGCTGGCCTGAGCGCCGCCCGTCAGTGGCCGAACCGCGGTATGCCGGCCGGGGTTTGACTCGTCGGCCCAGGTGATCGCATAGTGTATCCAATCACCTGAAAGCGAGAGCCGATGTCACCGCGCACCGCAACCAAACGTTCTGCATCGCGGAACAACGACGAGCGCGACGCGTCGACGGCCTCGGCCGCGGGTGCCGACCGCGGACGCCGGTCGGACTTCGTCCGCCCCAAAACCGCCCAGCAGGCTGTCGTGGAGGCGCTGCGGCACGACATCACGACCGGCAAGCTGGCACCCGGCAGCTGGATCGTGCAGGAGGCCGTGGCCGAACAGTTCGGCATGTCGCGCATCCCGATCCGCGAAGCACTCAAGACGCTGGAGGCCGAGGAGTACATCACCTATGTGCCGCACAGCGGCTACCGCGTCACCAAACTCAGCCTGGGCGACCTGGTCGAGGTGTTCACGCTACGCGCCATCCTGGAGGAGGCGCTGATCCGGGATGCGATGCCCGGGGTCACCGACCAGATCGTCGACGAGATGCGCAGCTGTAACGCCGAAATGGACAAAGCGCTCGCCGACGGCGATCTGATCTCGGTGGGCGTGTTCAACCGGCAGTTCCATTTCCTGACCTTCCACGCCAGTGGGATGGCCCGCACCAAGCGCATCGTCACCCAGTTGTGGAACACCGCTGACGCCTACCGGCCGATGTACTCGCCGCTGCTCGACATGCCGAAGGTCTGCCACGAGCATGTGGCGATGATCGAGGCGATGGCCGCCCGCGACGTCGAACGGATGGTGGCGCTCAACCACGAGCACCGCGCCCACGCGATCGAGCCGATCCACCGGATCTTCGATTCCGAACCCGACACGCCGGCGTGACGGTCGCCGACCGGCTGCGCGAGCTGGGCTTGTCACTTCCTGCAGCGCCGCCCCCGAAGGGTGCCTATTCCCCGAGCCGGCGGTGCGGCGACCAGCTCTGGGTCTCCGGAGCGACGGCCCGCCGCGCCGGCGTGCCCGCGTTGCGCGGGGTCGTGGGCGACGACGTGACCGTCGACACTGCCGGGGAGCAGGCGGCGCTGGCCGCGCTGAATCTTCTCGGCGCGATCGAGGCCGCCGTGGGGCTGGACGCGGTGAGTACAGTGATCCACCTGCGCGGCTATGTGCGCGCGGTCGGCGAGTTCGACGCTCACCCGGCGGTCATCGACGGAGCATCGAAGGTGTTGATCGATGTGTTCGGCGCCGACGTCGGTGCGCACGCGCGGACCGCGATCGGTGTCGCATCGTTGCCCGGTGGGGCGTGCGTGGAGCTCGATCTCGTGGTCAGCGTCGCACCGGCCTGAGGCGCTCCAGCCAGCGCCCTATCGCCAGGCCCAGCGCGAGCCCAGCGAATCCGTTGACCGCCAAGGTGATCCATTCCGGAAGCGGCACCGGGGCCGGGTGCGACGGACGTTCGCCGGTCGCGCCGGGCGCGGGCGCGGGACCGCCGGCGATCACCGCGTCGAGTCGCTCGACGAACTGGCCGATGATGCGGTTGCTCACCGGGACGATCGCGCTCTTGCCGAACTGCGCGATGCGGCCGCTGAGCTCGACGTCGGTGGTGACGGTGACGACCGTACGGCCCGCCTGTTCGCGGGCCACCAGGCGCACCGTGGCCTCGGTCGACCCGTTGCCCTTGCGGTCGGCGGCGGTGCCCGAGACCACCATCTCCCTGGCCGCGTCGTCCTGTGAGACCAGAGTCGCCTTGCCCGCCAACGTCATTCCGATCGGTCCGACCTTGACGGTGACGCGGGCGTGGTAGTCGGCGCCCTCGTGACGGTCCAGCTCGGCACCCGGGACGCACCGCACGACGGTCGGTATGTCGGTGAGCACCGCCCATGCGTCGTCCAGTGGCGCGTCGACCGTGAACTCGTTCATGAGTTTCATTCACTGCCTCCGGTTGTGATTCCGACCACCTAACCCTACGATTGGATACGATATACAGCAATCGCACACTCGCCCCGAGGAGGCTTTCCGAATGCTGAGCATGGGTGCAGGACTGTTCCCGACCGAACCGGCGGGGGCGATGTGTTCCTATGTCCGGCTCTGTGAGGACCTCGGGTACGACCATGTCTGGTTCGGCGATTCCCAGAACATTTGGCGGGAGTCCTCGACGGTGATGGGCGCCGCCGCGGTCGGCACCGAGCGGATCGTGTTCGGCACGGGGGTGACCAACGCGGTCACCCGACACCCCTCGCTACTGGCCTCCACGTGGGCCACGTTGGCCGAGTTCACCGGCGGCCGAGTCGCTCTCGGTATCGGCACCGGGGATTCGTCGTTGCGGACGATGGGCCTCAAGCCGCTCAAGCTCGCCGAACTGGAGAAGTCCATCACGGACCTGCGCGCGCTGTTCCGCGGCGAGAAGGTCGCCGAACCCACCAGCGGGGCCGAGTACCACCTCAACTACCTCAGCGGCCCGGTGGACATCCCGATCTACATCGCCGCGTCCGCGCCCAAGATCCTGGAGATGTCCGGCCGCATCGCCGACGGCGTCATCGTGCTGGTAGGCACGGCACCCGAGTTCATCGAGGGTGCGCTGCGGACCATCGAGCGGGGCGCGCGGCAGAGTGGGCGCACGCTCGATGACCTCCACATCGTGCTGTGGACCCCGACGGCGATCGGCGAAGACAGCACCGAGGCGCGAGATCTGGTGCGCGCACACGTCTCCCGGGTCGCGATCCGCCCGTTGCCGGCCAAGGTGGACCCCTCGCTGGAAAAGGCCATCGACCGGATCAGGGAACAGTACAACTACTACGAGCACATGAACCCCGAGGCCGCGCACGCCGATCTGGTGCCCGACGAACTCGTCGATCTCTTCGCGCTGGCCGGCACGAGGGCAGAGTGCGCCCAGCGACTCAAGGAGATCGAGTCGCTCGGAGTCGACCAGGTGTCGATCGTGCCGTTCGTGCGGCCCGGGCAAAGTCGCGAGGGCACGATCCGCGCCTTCGCCGACATCGTCAGCGGCCGCCAGGGGTGAGCCGCTCCGACGCCGCGGATCTGCGCCCGTACCCGGCGCCTGGCAGTGCCGTGCCCGGGGCTCCGCCGGCTTTGAAGCGCGCGCTCACCCCGGCCGATGGCGTCGTGCACTCTCGGCCTGCACCGCCGGTCGTCTCCCAATATGCTGACGTGCGGCGCGAGCAGCAGACGGCGGAATCGGCGCACGGATCCGGTCTGCGTGCTGCCTCGGTGCTGTTGGGTGTCGCGGCCGGGCTGGAATTGGCGGCAATGTTATCCAGGCGACATCGCCCCTAAATATTGCTCTACATCACACTTCTTCGTATAGTGTATCCAATATTCAAACCCCTTCTGGAGGCGTCCCACATGTCACGGTTTCCCAAGGTCATCGGTGCAATCGTCGCAACGTCCGCACTGCTCGTCGGCGCCACCGCGTGCGCTGACGAATCTGCCGGACCGGCCGACGCCGGTGGCAGCGCGGGAGCCACGACCGACACGCTGAGCATCTCGGCGACCGGCGTCGACAGCCTGCCCTTCATGGCGATCCTGACCGCGGGAATCAACAAGAAGTGGTTCGAGGAGGAGGGGCTCAAGGTTGACCTGTTCTCCGGGGGTGGCGGCGGCAATACGCTGCGCGTGGTGACCAGCGGTGACGCCGACATGGCGATCGCGGGCAACAGCTCGGTACTTCTGGCTGCGCAGCAACCGAATTCGAACCTCAAGGTCGTCGCGCCGTGGTTCCAGGTCAATGACTTCTCGTGGATCAGCCCACCCGGGCGTTCGATCGAGGGCGCCGTGCTGGGCTTCAGCTCGGCCGGTTCGTCGACCGAGCTTCTGGTCAAGGGCCTGGAACGCGAACTCGGCCAGGGCGTCCGGGCCCAGGCCGTCGGCCAGATGGGTGACAACTGGACCGCCGCCAAGGCCAATCAGATCACCGCGGGCTGGGCGATGCAGCCGTTCATCGCCGAGAAGCAGGCCAGCGAGAACGCCGAGGTCCTGATCAACTCCCGCGACGTGCTGGGCGACCTGCCGGCCGACCTGGTCGCAGTCAACACCGACTACGCCGAGGCCAACCCCGAGAACCTGAAGAAGTTCTTCAAGGTCGCCGACCGGCTCAACGAGTGGGTCGTGTCCAACCCCGACGAGGCCGGCGCCGAGATCGGACCGCTGGTGGGGGTCTCCCCGGAGGTCATGCAGGCCGCCCTGCGCAACAGCCCCGATCTGGCCAAGGCTTACTCGCTCAAGGTCGATCCCGAAGGCCTGAACAACCTCTCCGACTTGATGCTGGCCGCCGGTCAGATCGACCAGCCCGTGGACTGGGCCACCGTGCTCGACCAGCAGTACCTGCCCGAGGACGACCGCGCCACCTTCTGACCGACCGTCGACTCCAGCCCACGACCGAGCGAAAAGGTAGCGACTTGAACTCACCAGGCATCGAGATGACCGGAGTGTCAGTCGTATTCGACACTCCCGCCCGCCGGGTCACGGCGGTCACCGGTATCGACCAGAGTGTTCCGCATGCGAGCT
Organism: Mycobacterium sp. 4D054; assembly: GCF_052245755.1. NCBI lineage: Bacteria > Bacillati > Actinomycetota > Actinomycetes > Mycobacteriales > Mycobacteriaceae > Mycobacterium > Mycobacterium sp. 4D054. Next base: position 29,839 of record NZ_JBQQCF010000035.1, on the reverse strand, counting down.
TTGTGTCCATCGTCGGACCGAGCGGATGCGGGAAGTCGACGCTGCTCGCGGTGGTTGCGGGGCTGCAGAAGGCGACCACCGGCACCGTCAGCGTCGCCGGCAAGCCGGTGACCGGCCCCGACCCCAAGATCGGCGTGGTGTTCCAGGAGGACTCGACACTTCCCTGGCGCACCGTCGAGGAAAACGTCAGCTTCGCTATGGAGATGATCGGGGTTGCGAAGGAGGCGCGGCGCAGGCGGGCCAAGGAGGCCATCGACCTGGTGGGCTTGAGCGGATTCGAGAAGTCCTATCCCTCACAGCTTTCCGGGGGTATGCGGCAGCGCGTCGCGCTGGCGCGCACGCTGGCCGTGCAGCCGGAGGTGGTGCTGATGGACGAGCCGTTCGCAGCCCTGGACCAGCAGACCCGGCTGTTCCTGGGTGCCGAGGTGCGCCAGATCTGGGCCAGGACCAAGCAGACGATCATGTTCGTCACCCACGACATCTCCGAGGCGATCCTGCTCTCGCAACAGGTCTGGGTGATGTCCTACCGTCCCGGCACCATCATCGACGTCGTCGACATCGACCTGCCGGGGGAGCGCGACGCCGGGGTGGTCTCAACGCCGCGGTTCAACGAGCTGCACAACCGGATCTGGGGATCCCTGCAGGCCGAGTCGATGCGCGGCTTCCAGCAGCAGGAGACGGCGGCCACGTGAGCACCTCGTTCGCAGCCACCGACGACCTGCCCACCGAGGCCACGCCGCCCGGCACGCCGGCTGGACCGCAGCGCCGCGGGCGACGGTTCGGAAAGCTGGCCTACAGCGCGGGGTCGACAGTGCTGCTGCTGCTGGCGTTCACCGCGTTCGCCGAGATCGGTTCCGCCGCGGGCTGGTGGAACGACCATGTGATGCCGGCGCCGTCGGTGATCGTCGCCGAGCTGGGTGTGCTGCTCACCGAATCGCAGTTTTGGCTTGATGCGCAGCGCACCGGCATCGAGGTGGCGCTGTCGATCCTGTTCGGCTGTTTGTTGGGGTTCGCCGCGGGCCTGCTGTTCTGGAAGGTGCCGTTGCTGGGCCGGGTGTTCGAGCCCTACCTGGTCTCGTTCTATGCCGTACCGCTGGTGCTGTTCTATCCGGTGATGATTGTGCTCGTCGGTATCAACTCGATGTCGGTGATCATCCTGGCCACCATCATGGCGGCCATCCCGATGGCGTTGAACACCGCCGTGGGCCTGAATCAGATGCCGCCGGTGTACATGAAGTTGGCGCGCTCACTGAGAGCCTCGCCGCGGCAGACGCTGTTCGCCATCGCCATCCCGGCTGCCGGGCCGTTCATCGTCGCCGGTCTGCGGCTGGCGGTGGTGTACGCGCTGATCGGCACCATCGCGATGGAGTTCACGACGGCCCAGGCCGGATTGGGGTACCGCATCCGGTATCTCTACGAAATCTTCGACAACGTCGGCATGTTCGCCTACATCGTGGTCGTGCTGGTGCTCTCGTGCCTGCTCACGGTCGCGCTGGCCACCGTCGAGCGGGTGTTGTTGCGAGGGAGGAACGCGTGACCGCCACCATGCCGGCCCCGAAACCGACCTCGACGGACACCGCATCCGAAACCGTTGCGCCACTCCGTTTCTCGTGGCGGTCCCTGCTGGCCAGCCAGGCGGTCGGGGCCGGCCTGTTGGCGGTGGTGGTGGTGCTCGCCTGGCAGGTGATGTCCGGTCTGACGTTCGTGATCCCGTCACCGGTGCAGACGATCGTGGTGCTGTTCGAGAATCTGTCCGACCCCGCCTACCTGTTCGACCTGCGGGTCACCGCGCAGTCAGTGCTGATGGCGTTCGTGGTCGGTACCGCCGCCGGCGGCGGGTTGGGCCTGATGCTGGGCCTGTCGAGCCGGCTGCGGACGATCTTCGAACCGCTCATCATCGTGCTCAACGGGATTCCCAAGATCGTGCTCTACCCGGTGCTGCTGCCGATCTTCAGCCTGTCGGGTTCCAAGGTCGTGATGGGCGTGCTGTTCGCCCTGTTCCCGGTGCTGATCAACGTGTCCACCGGCGTGCAGGAGATCCCGAAGGTCTACTGGAAACTGGCACGCTCGGTCCGCGCGAATGCCTGGCAGATGTTGACCCACATCATCTTCCCGGCCATCCGGCGTCCGATGCTGACCGGGATCCGGCTCGCCGTCAGCCTCGCGGTGGTCGGCGTCGTGCTGTCGGAGTTCTTCGCCACCCGGCGCGGTCTGGGCAGGGTGGTGCTGCAGGCTTACAGCCACGGTGATTACCCGTCGATGGTGGCCACCATCATGCTGCTGATCACCATCTCGTTCGGCATCTCGATCGCCTTGTGGCAGTGGGAGAAACGGCTACATTGAGCCGATCGGTGGGGAGCTCGGTACGGCGCCGGGAAGACGACCGTATGCTGGCCGGGAACGGACGGTTCCTGGCCGATCACGCGGCGGGCGCCAAGCATGTCGTTTTCATCAGGTCCACCCAACCGCACGCCCGGATCACCGGCATCGACACCGCCGTCGCCGAGCAGATGCCCGGTGTGCACGGCGTTTTCACCGCCGCCGACCTCGGCCTGGAGCACACGCCGATCCCGTCGCTGACCACGCCGGATCCGGACTTCACCGCGGCCACCTCCCTCGTGCTCGCGCAGCAGCGGCTGGCGATCCTCGCCTCGGACCACGTCCACTTCGTCGGCCAGCCGATCGCCGTCGTGGTCGCCGACGACCGGTATCTGGCCGAGGATGCCGCCGAGCACGTCGTGGTGTCCTATCAGAGTCTGGAGCCGGTCGTCGACGCCGAGGCGGCGCTGGACCCCGCCGCTCCCGTGCTGTTCGATCACCTGGGCCACAACGAGGCGGCCCGGCTGGAGTACGGGTTCGGTGATCCCGGGCGGGCGTTCGAGGCGGCCGCCCACGTGGTCGAGGACACCTACCGGATGGAGCGCCACGGTGCGGTGCCGCTGGAATGTCGCGGTGTGCTGGCTGAATACGCCGCGACACCGGGGCGTGTGGAGGTGTCCACGTCCACCCAGATCCCGCACATGGTGCGCAACGCGATCTGCTCGGTGACGGGCTGGACGCGCGACCAGGTGAAGGTCAGCGTGCCCGATGTCGGCGGCGGCTTCGGCACCAAGGCCAACGTGTACGCCGAGGAGGTCGTCCTCGCGGTGCTCGCCGAACATGTTCGGCGCCGCCTGATCTGGGTCGAGGACCGGCAGGAACATCTGGTGTCCAGCGCGCAGGCCCGGGACCAGACGCACCGCGTCCGGCTGGCCGTCGACGCGACCGGGCGGATCCTGGGCTGGGACGTCGACTTCGTCGTCGACCTCGGCGCCGGAAGTCTTTGGGTCGCAGGCATCGTGGCCAACACCGCGGTGCACCTGATGGGCCCCTACCGTGTCCCGGCGATGCACGTGCGCGGCCGGGCCGCGCTGACCAACAAGACGCTGGTGGCGCAGTACCGCGGCGCGGGCCGGCCCGAGGCGACGTTCTCGCTGGAGCGCAGCCTCGACGCGGCCGCCGCCGCGCTGGGCATCTCGGGCGCCGAGATCCGCAGGCGCAACCTGCTGACCGCCGCCGACATGCCCTATCCGCGGCCCATCCCGTACCGCGACGGGGTCCCGATCGTCTACGACGGTGGCGACTACCTCGCGTGCCTGGAGTCGGTCCTGGCAGCGCTGCCGCCGTCGGAGGCCGACGTGTGCGCCCTCCAAAATCCGGACCACCGCATCGGTTACGGGCTGTCGTCCTACCTGGAGGCCACCGGGCGCGGGCCGCACGAGACCGGGCGGGTGCGGCTGCTGCCCGACGGCCGGTTCGAGGTCACGGCGGGGGCGGCCTCGGCGGGCCAGGGACACGAGACGGTCTTCGCGCAGGTGGCCGCGGATGCGCTTGAGGTCCCGCTGGAACGGGTGCGCTACGTGGCCTCGGACACCGAGCGCCTCCCCGAAGGGGTGGGCACGTTCGCCAGCCGGTCGGCAGTCCTGGCGGGCTCGGCGGTACACCAGGCGTGCCGTGAGCTGGTCGCGCTCGGCGCGGCGCGGGCCGCGGACCTGATGGGCGTCGGGCACGCCGACTATGCGGACGGCCGCTTCACCGCGGGCCGCGAGGTGCTGGGCTGGGACGAGCTGGCCGCGGCGAGCCGTGTCGGGGGTGCCGGCGAGGGCGGTGCGGCGCTCGACGTGACATCGGTGTACCGGGTCGAGACGGTCACCTGGACCATGGGGGTGCACGCGGTGATCGTGGGTGTGCACCGCCGCACCGGGATCGTGAAGGTGCTGCGCTACGCGGTTTCCCATGAAGGAGGCCGGGAGATCAACCCGCGCATCGTCGAGGGCCAGATCATCGGCGGCGTGGCCCAGGGGATCGGCGGTGCGCTCTTCGAGGCGTGGCGGTATTCGCCCACCGGGGAGCCGACGTCGACCACCTTCGCGGCCTACCACCTTCCGCTGACCACCGATGTGCCGGACGTGATCGTGAACCACCTGCCCGTCGCCACCCCGGTCAATCCGCTCGGCGTGCGCGGTGCGGGGGAGAGCGGCACCATCGCCGTGTACTCGGCGGTGGCCGGGGCCGTCGATGACGCCGTCGGCGGTGGCCTGCACGTCACCAGCACGCCGATCCAGACCGGTGAGCTGTGCCGGGCGATGCAGAGGGTGGCGTCGTGAAGCCGGCGCCCTTCGACTACCACCGGCCCGAAACCGTCGCCGGAACACTGGATCTGCTGGCCGCCGATCCCGACGCCAAACTGCTGGCGGGTGGCCAGTCGCTGTTGACGCTGATGAACCTGCGCCTGGCCCGGCCCTCGGCGGTGATCGACATCGGCCGGCTGACCGAGCTGAACCGGGTCTTCGACGACACCGACGACCTGATCCTGGGCGCGCTGGTGACGCACCGCACCGTCGAGGTGGACCCACTGATCGCGGCGCGCGCCCCGTTGCTGGCCGAGGCGGCGCGGCACATCGGGCACGTCGGCATCCGCAACCGCGGTACCATCGGCGGTTCGGTCGCGCACGCCGACCCTGCCGCGGAAATGCCCTTGGCCACACTGGTTCTCGACGCGACCTTCCATGTCGAGTCGTCGTCGTCCGGGCGGCGCACGGTCGGCGCGGACGAGATGTTCGTGTCGTTCTACACCAGCGCGCTGGCGCCCGACGAGATGATCACCTGGATCTCGGTGCCCGCGATCCGACCGGACCAGGGCTGGGGTTTTATCGAATATGCCCACCAGCACGGTGATTACGGCCTGGCCGGCGCGGGCTGCATGCTCACCCTCGGACCGGACGGGCGGGTCTCGGCGCTGCGTGCCGGCGTGCTGAGCGTGGCCGACCGGCCGCTGCTGTTCGGCGGCGACGACGTCGTCGGCGAGCTGCCGTCCGAGCGGTTGTGGCAGCAGCTGGGCCGGCGGTGGGCCGGCGGCACCGAACCGGTCGCCGACGACACCGACTATGCGCGGCGGCTTTGCGCGTCCGCACTGACCGAGGCGATGACCGCTGCGCACCGGCGCGCCTGCACGGCCGGAAGGGAGCACGATGCACGCTGACACACCCGCGCAGGTGGCCATCTCGTTGATCGTGAACGGCAGGCAGATCTCCCGCGCCGTGGCGCCGCGGCTCACACTCGCCGACTTCCTCCGCGACGAACTCGGGCTCACCGGAACGCATCTGGGTTGCGAACACGGGGTCTGCGGGGCGTGCACGGTGTTCATCGACGGTCGTTCCGGACGGGCGTGCCTGATGCTCGCGGTGCAGGCCGACGGACTGCGGGTCGACACCGTGGAGGGACTCGACCAGTTCGAGGAGGCCGCGCGCCTCAAGCAGGCGTTCACCCGCTGCGGCGGGCTGCAGTGCGGGTTCTGCACCCCGGGATTTCTGGTCAGCGCCGTCGAGTTGCTCCGCGACCCGGATGCGGAGAAACCGCTGACCGCCGAGTCGGTGCGGGAAGCGTTGTCGGGCAACGTGTGCCGATGCACCGGCTATCAGGGCATCGTGGCGGCGGTACTGGACGCCGCGGCGGCGCCCGCCGATGGCGCGGACAGTGCCGAGTCCTGACGGTGAGCCCACCTCGGCGGTGCCGCCCGCCCTGCGGCGTCGACGACCCGCCGAGCTGCTGAGGCCGGTCGGCGCGAGCCGGTGGGGGATGGCGGCCTGGCTGGCGGCCGGGCTCGGCGCGATCCTCGTGGCCACCGCGGCGGTCGGACACGCCGAGCTCGGGTCGGCGATGGGGCTGGGATTCGTGTTGACCGCGGTGCCGTCGCTGCCGCCGACGTGGCGGGCGGCGTTCGCGACCATCGCGATCCGCGCGCTGGCGGTGCTGACCGGCGCGGCGCTGGCCGTGCTGACGGTCGGTCACCCGACGGCGCTGGCGGGCGTGACCGTCGCGGCCGCGGTGTGCGGTGGCCTGCTGGCCCGGGTCGGCCCGACGGCCGCGCTGGCGGTGGTGCTGGTCGCGGTCGACGTGCCTGACGACGGTGGCGCGGAACGGCTGTTGCCCTATGCGGCCGGCGCGCTGGTGGTGGCCGTCGCGTGGACGGCGTGGTTCGTGTGTGCCGAGGCGCTGCGCCGGCGGCGCGGGACGGCGGCCCCCACGGCGCCCGCGGCCGAGCGGGGCTGGCGTGAGTCATGGCCGCACGCGGTGCGGGTGGGGGTGGCCGTCGCGGTGGCGGTGAGCGTCGCCGGTCTGCTGCCCGAGGACCTGGTCGGCGGACACTGGCTTGTCACCAGCGTGGTGCTCACCGTGCAGCCCGCGGCTGGGGACACGGGAATGCGCCTGGCGCAGCGACTTTCGGGTAATGCCGTGGGGGCCCTGATCGCGGCGGTGCTGCTCGGGACGCATCCGTCGATACCGATGGTCGCGGTCGTCAGCGTGGTGTTGTTCACGCTGGCGATGGCCCTGCGGCCGGTGAACTACACCTGGTGGGCGGTGACGGGTCCGCCGGTGCTCCTGGTGATCAGCGAGTACCCGGAGCTCTTCCCCTGGTACGAGGGAGGCGTGCGGCTCGCGATGAACCTGGCCGGCGCGGTGATCGTGCTGGTGGTGGTCTTCGCCGTTCCGGCGTTGACGCGCAGGACATTCCGCACGGGGGCGACGACGATGACTTCCCAGAAGACGGGGCAGGACGATAGTGTATACAAAATCCAATCAAGGAGGCGCTAGGTGACGACCCTGCTCGTGGAGGACATCGGCCTCCTGGTGCACGGCGACCCGCGGGTCGCCCCGGTGCGCGACACCACCCTGCTCGTCGAGGACGGGGTGGTGGCCGGGATCGGGGTCAGCGCCGCAGCACCCGACCAGGTGCTCTCGGCGGGCGGGCTGACGGTGATGCCCGGTCTGGTCGACGGGCACGTCCACCCCACTTTCGGGGAGTGGACGCCGGCCCAGGATGCGATCGGCTGGATCCACAACTATCTGCACGGCGGGACCACCTCGATGGTCTCGGCCGGCGAACTGCACATCCCCGGGCTGGCGCTCGACGCCCTCACCCCCGAACTCGTGCTGTCGATCGCGATCACGTCCAAGCACACCACCGGAAGGATGCGGCCGTCCGGGGTCAAGGTGAACGCGGGCACGGTGCTGCTGGTGCCGGGGATGACCGAAGAGCACTTCGACCGGGCCCACCGTGAGGGCATCGACCAGCTCAAGTTCATCTTCTACGACTGGAGCAGGTTGGGCGACGGCGAGGCCCAGCGCTACGTCCGCTGGGCGCACGAGCGCGGAATGACCGTGAAGCTGCACTCCGGTGGCGTGTCTCGGTCGGGGTCGAGCCGGGTCGCCGGCGCCGACGTGGTGACGGCCGTGGGTCCCGACGTTGTCGGGCACATCTCCGGCGGCCCCATCCCGCCACCGGACGCCGATATCCTGGCGATCATCGATCGTCTGCCCGACACCCACGTCGAGGTCTGCAGTTCGAACAACTACCGGGCCACCGGGATCGTCGTCGACGAACTCACGCGGCTCGGCAGGCTGGACCGGCTCACCCTCGGCACCGACACCCCCGGCGGCACCGGCGTCATCCCGCGCGGGATGTTGCGCGCGGTCTGCTATCTCGCGTCGGTGTGCGGGGTCGACCCGGTGGCGGCCGTCGCCGCGGCGACCGGGCAGACCGCGGCCGCCCACGGCTTGGACACCGGGGTGATCGCCGAGGGCCGACCGGCCGATCTGCTGGTGCTGGGCCCGATCACGGGTTCGATGGCCACCGATGCGCTGGAGTCCTTCGCCCTCGGCGACCTTCCCGGTATCGCGACGGTGCTGGTCGACGGCGTCCCGCTGGTCGCCACCCGCAGCGAGCAGACCCCGCCGCCGAGCCGCTCCGTGACCTGGCGAGGCACTCGGCCACGACCAGAGTCCGGGCGCCCCGTGCCCGTCGGAGCGCATAGCTCCGGCTGCTGCTGACCACCCCACCACGATGTAAGGAGACACCATGTCCGGCCAGCTTTCGCCGCACACCGGTCCGACCACCCCCGATGTGCTGCTGCGCGTCGACAGCCTGCTCGACGACGAGGAGCGCCAGATCCGAGACACCGTGCGCGCGCTGGTGAAAGCGCGCATCAGCCCGGACATCGCGACCTGGTACGAGCGTGGCGAACTGCCCGTGCGTGAACTGGCCGTAGAACTCGGCGACCTCGGACTGCTCGGCATGCATCTGCAGGGCTACGGCTGCGCGGGTACCTCGGCGGTGGCCTACGGCCTGGCCTGCCTCGAACTCGAGGCAGGCGACTCCGGAATCCGGTCGCTGGTCAGCGTGCAGGGCTCGCTGGCGATGTTCGCGCTGCACGCCTTCGGCAGCGAGGAGCAGAAGCAGCAGTGGCTGCCCGAGATGGCCACCGGGCACAAGATCGGCTGCTTCGGACTGACCGAACCCGACTTCGGATCCAACCCGTCGGGCATGCGCACCCGCGCCACCCGCTCGGGAGACGACTGGATCCTCGACGGCACCAAGATGTGGATCACCAATGGTTCGGTGGCCGACGTCGCGATCGTGTGGGCGCGCACCGAGGACGGGATCCGCGGATTCGCCGTCCCGACCGACACCCCGGGGTTCACCGCCCGCACCATCAAGGCGAAGATGTCGCTGCGTGCGTCGGTCACGAGCGAGCTGGTGCTCGACGGTGTCCGCCTTCCCGACAGCGCCCGGCTGCCCGGCGCGACCAGCCTCCGGGCGCCGCTGAGCTGCCTCAACGAAGCCCGGTTCGGCATCATCTTCGGCGCCGTCGGCGCGGCCAGGGACTGCCTGGAGAGCGCGCTGAACTACGCGCAGTCGCGTGAGCAGTTCGACCGGCCCATCGGCGGCTTCCAGCTGACCCAGCAGAAGCTCGCCGACATGACGCTGGAGTACGGCAAGGCGTTGCTGTTGGCCCTGCATCTGGGCCGGGCCAAGGACGCCACCGGTCTGCGCCCCGAAGAGGTGAGCCTGGGCAAGCTCAACAACGTCCGCGAGGCCATCGAGATCGCCCGGACCTCACGCACCATTCTGGGAGCCAGCGGCATCACCGCCGAATACCCGGTCATGCGCCACGCCAACAATCTGGAGTCGGTGCTGACCTACGAGGGCACCAGCGAGATGCATACGCTGATGATCGGGCAGGCCCTCACCGGCGTCGCCGCGTTCCGCTGATCGCCAGGAGTCGCTGTGGCAGAACCGATCGACGAGTATTTCACCACGGTCGTCTCGTCGCTGACCGCGCCGGACGCCGGGAAACACGATGCGTTGCAGGGGGTTTGCGCCCAGGACTGCATCGACGTGTTCGACGCGCAGCTGGGTAGCCGGCATCTGGACCTGGCCGCCCGCTGGTTGCGCGCCCAGGGCAAGGGTTTCTACACGATCGGTTCCTCCGGTCACGAGAGCAACGCCGCCGTCGCGGCCGCGCTGCGCCCCACCGACCCGGCGCTGCTGCACTACCGTTCCGGCGGGTTCTTCCTGGCCCGCGCACAGCAGGTGCCGGGCAGCGATCCGCTGCGCGACGTGCTGCTCGGGATGGTCGCGTCCACCGACGAGCCGATCTCGGGCGGACGGCACAAGGTGTTCGGCCGACACGACCTCGCCGTGATCCCCCAGACGTCGACCATCTCCTCGCACCTGCCGCGAGCGGTCGGCGTGGCGTTCGCGATCGTGCGGGCGCGCAAGCTGCAGGCGGACAGCGCATGGCCTGCCGACGCGCTGGCGGTGTGCAGCTTCGGTGATGCGTCGGCCAACCACTCGACCGCCGTCGGCGCGATCAACACCGCGATGCACACCGCCTACCAGGGCATGCCGTTGCCGCTGCTGTTCGTCTGCGAGGACAATGGCATCGGCATCAGCGTCAAGACCCCGCGGGGCTGGATCGCGCGCACCTATCGCGGCCGCGAGGACCTGAGGTACTTCACCGCCGACGGGACGAACCTGCCCGAGGTGCTGACCGTCGCCGGGCAGGCCGCCGAATACGTTCGGGCCAAACGCCGTCCGGCATTCCTGCATCTGCGCACCGTGCGACTGATGGGACATGCCGGCTCGGATTACGAGCCCGGCTACCGCAAGAACGACGAAATCACTGCCGACTACGAACGCGACCCGGTGTTGTGCACCGCGCGCCTCCTCGTCGAGGCGGGCGTGCTCACCCCCGCGCAGGTGCTGGACCGCTGCGAGGCCAAGCGCGCCGAAGTGCTCGCTGTGGCCGAGGAGGTCGCCGACCTGCCGCAACTGGACAGTCCGCGGGCGGTGATGGCGCCGTTGACCGACGCTTTCGACGAGGCGGTGCGGGCCGGGCGCGCCGCCGCGGAGGCCGAACCCGTCGGCACGGAGTCGGCGCCGCTGACGGTGGCCCAGGGCATCAACCGGGCGCTGGCCGATGTGCTGGCCCGGTACCCGGAGGCGATGATCTTCGGCGAGGACGTGGGCCGCAAAGGCGGCGTCTACGGCGTGACGCGCGGGCTGCAGGCCAGGGCCGGTACCGCCCGCGTGTTCGACACCCTGCTCGACGAGCAGTCGATTCTCGGGCTCGCGCTGGGCGCGGGCATCTCGGGGCTGCTGCCGATTCCCGAGATCCAGTACCTGGCGTACCTGCACAACGCGGCCGACCAGATCCGCGGTGAGGGCGCGACGCTGCAGTTCTTCTCCGACCGGCAATACCGCAACCCGATGGTGGTGCGCATCGCCGGCTACGGCTACCAGAAAGGGTTCGGCGGACACTTCCACAACGACAACTCGATCACCGCGATCCGCGACCTGCCCGGCGTGATCGTCGCGTCACCTGCCCGGCCCGACGATGCCGCGGCGATGATGCGCACGTGTGTGGCGGCCGCGCGGGCGGCCGGCGTGGTGTGCTTGTTCCTCGAACCGATCGCGCTGTACCACACCCGCGACCTGCACGACGACGGCGACGATCGATGGCTTGCTCCCGACAGTGGCGGCGCGGTGCCGATCGGACGGGCGCGGGGCTACGGCGCCGGCCGCGATCTGACCATCCTCACCTTCGGCAACGGGCTGCGGATGAGCCTGCGGGTCGCGCGCAGACTCGCCGCACGCGACATCGACGTGCGGGTGGTGGACCTGCGCTGGCTGGCACCGCTTCCGCTGGCCGACATGCTCGCCGAGGCCGAGTTGACCGGTCGGGTGCTCGTGGTCGACGAGACCCGCGAGAGCGGCGGCGTCAGCGAGGGCATCTTGACGGCATTGATCGACCACGGCTACACCGGCGCGCTGGCGCGGGTGGCCAGCCACGACAGCTACATTCCGCTCGGCGACGCTGCGTTGGAGGTGCTGCTGTCCGAGGAGACCGTGGAAGCGGCCGCGATCAAGCTGGTGTCGACCGGCCGCTGACCGCACCTGGAAGCACCGGACGAGGGGTGGTGGCACTTCGTCGACGACGTCGACACGGTCGTCAGCCGGCAGCCGTGAGCGCCTTCGCCAGCACGGGCACGGTCAGTTCACGCTGCCACTGACGCGCAGCCGATCCGCGCAGAAAAGCGTCCACCGCGGCGGTGGTGGCCTCGGTCCCGTCGACAGGCTGCCAGTCCCAACACAACCGGCGCACGAGCTCTGGTGCCAGCAGGTTCTCGACCGGCACCGAGATCTGTTGCGCGAGTGCGGACAGTTCGGTGCGCGCGGCCTCCAGCCGGGCCGCGGCCTCGGGCTTACGACGTGCCCACCGGGACGCCGGCGGGGGACCGTTGGACGGCTCCTGGAGATCGGGCAGGTCGCCGGTCCGGGCCCGGGCCAACGCGTCCAGCCACACCTGAGCATTGCGCCGCTGCTTGGATCCACCGAAAATCGGTAGCGCCGTGAGCTTTTCGACGCTGTCCGGGTTCACTGTGGCGGCGTTGACGATCGCGCTGTCGGGCAGGATGCGGCCGGGGGCGATGTCGCGCCGCCGCGCGATCTGGTCGCGGGTGGTCCACAGTTCCCGCACCGCGGCCAACGCGCGCGGATCGCGCACCTTGTGGATGCCCGAGGTCCGCCGCCAGCGATCGCGGCGCGTCGGAGTGGGCTCGACCGTGCGCAGGAACTCGAATTCCTGGGCCGCCCACTCGGACTTGCCCTGCTGCTGCAGCACCTCGTCGATCGCGTGGCGCAGTTCGACGAGAACTTCGACATCCAGCGCCGCGTAATTCAGCCACTCGTCGGGCAACGGGCGCTTCGACCAGTCCGCCGCGCCGTGGCCCTTGGTCAGCTGCAGACCCAGCAGGCGCTGCACCATCGCCGCGAGGTTCACGCGTTCGTAGTTGGCCAGCCGTCCGGCCAGTTCGGTGTCGTAGAGCGACGGGGGCCGCATGCCGATCTCGGACAGGCACGGCAGATCCTGGTCGGCGGCGTGCAGCACCCATTCGGCGTCGGCGAGCACTTCCGCCACGGGCGCGAGCACCTCGAGGGTGTCGCCGCCGTGGCTGACCGGGTCGATCAGTACCGTGCCCGCCCCCGCCCGCCGGATCTGAACCAGGTAGGCGCGGTTGGAGTACCGGAAGCCCGAGGCCCGCTCGGCGTCGATCGCGAAGGGTCCGTGCCCGGCGGCCAGCCGATCCGCGGCCTCGGCGATCTCGTAGCGGCTGACGGACACCCCGGGCACGCCCTCGCGGGGGGTCAGCAGCGGTTCGGCATCGGGGACCTGCTCGTCGGCGCCGTCGGTGTGGTGGGCGTCGTCGGCGTCCAGCGACGAGCCTGGCGTGTCGGAATCGGACATATGGTTCAGGCGCGGGTGCGGGAACTCAGGTCGGTCACCCCGGTGGGCGGCAGTCCCGCGGCGTGTTCGAGCACCTCGCAGAACGCCTCCACATGGGGGCCGAGTTCGAGGTCGGTGGCAGTCCAGGAGGCGCGCAGCTCCAACTGGTGGGCACGCGGCGGGCCCGAGATGTCCCCGTAGCGCACCGACGTGGTCGCGGTGACGGTGCCGCCCAGCGCGGTGACGTGGTCGCCGCGCGCGGCGAGCGCGTCGACGAGCCAACTCCATGCCACCTCGGGCAGCAGCGGATCAACGGCTTCCGAGGAGTCCAGGTCGGCCTGGATGTAGGCAACGAGGCGCATCGTGCCGTCCCAGGCGTCGGCGCCCTCGGGGTCGTGCAGCAGGATCAGCCGGCCGAATGCGTCACCCTCGGAACGTTCGGGGATGATCGCCGTCTCGGCGTGCTTGACCTCGGCGCCCAGCGCATAACTGAACGGCGCCAGGCGTTGCGGCGGCCGGATCGGGCCCAGCTCGATCTCCGGCCGTACGGTGGTGGCATTCATCGCCGCCACCGCTTCACGGAATGGAGCCGGTTCGGCGGTGGTCACGTCGTTTGACGCTAGCGGATTCGGCCAGGTCTGTGCTCATGGCGCGCCGATTCGGGCATTAGCGGGCATGGCAGCATGGTGGGCGATGAACACGCGCCGTGAGCTGCCCGAATCCCCGTACCTGGCCGCCGTCGCCGGTCGCAAGCCGCTCCGGGTGCCGGTGTGGCTGATGCGACAGGCGGGCCGGTCGCTGCCCGAGTACCGGGAACTGCGGGCCAAGAACACCATGATGCAGGCCTGTTTCGACGCCGACCTGATCACTGAGATCACGCTGCAGCCGGTGCGCAGGCATGGTGTCGATGCGGCCATTCTGTTCTCCGACATCGTGGTTCCGCTGCGGGCCGCCGGGATCGACCTCGACATCGTCCCCGACGTCGGACCGGTGATCGCGCATCCGATCCGCACGGCCGGCGACGTCGCCGGGATCCGCCCGCTGGAACCGGGCCAGGTGGCTCCGGTGGCCACCGCGGTGGGCCAGCTGGTCGCCGAGCTGGGCGACGTCCCGTTGATCGGGTTCGCCGGCGCGCCGTTCACTCTGGCGTCCTACCTGGTCGAGGGCGGGCCGAGCCGCAACCACGAACGCACCAAGGCGATGATGTTCGGCGAGACCGACACATGGCACGCGTTGATGGCCGCGCTGACCGACGTCACGATCGCGTTCCTGCGCACCCAGGTCGAGGCCGGGGTGGATGCCATCCAGGTGTTCGATTCGTGGGCGGGCACGCTGTCGCTGGCGGACTACCGGGCGTACGTGCTGCCGCACAGCGCGCGCGTGTTCGCGTCGCTGGCCGGGTACGGGGTGCCGATGACGCACTTCGGGGTCGGCACCGCCGAGCTGCTGGGCGCCATGTCCGAGGCTGTCACCGGTCATGGAGTGCCCGCCGTGGTGGGCGTCGACTGGCGCACGGCGCTGCACGACGCCGCGACGCGGGTGCGGCCCGGAACTGCGCTGCAGGGCAACCTGGACCCGGTGCTGCTGCTGGCCGGCTGGCCCGTGGTCGACCGTGCGGTGCGCGCGGTGGTGGAGGACGGCAGGCGGGCGATCGACGCCGGCGCGGTCGGGCATGTGTTCAACCTTGGGCACGGCGTGCTGCCGGCCACCGATCCCGCCGTGATCACCGACGCCGTGGCGCTGGTGCACGAGCTGTGAGCGCGGCGGCTCCGCTGCGGTACTGCGTCGTCGGCGGCGGTATCTCGGGTCTGGCCGCGGCGTACCGGTTGCGCGTCGCCGCAGGCCCCGATGCGTCGATCACGGTGCTCGACCCCGCCGACCGGCTGGGTGGGGTGCTGCGCACCGAACGTGTCGGCGGGCAACTCCTCGACGTCGGCGCGGAGGCGTTCGTCGCCCGTCGACCGGAAGTGCCGGCTCTGCTCAACGAGCTCGGGCTGGCCGGCCGACAGATCGCCACCTCGGGTGCACGGCCGCTGATCTACAGCGGGGGCAGGCTGCACCAGCTGCCCGCGGACACCGTGCAGGGCATTCCGTCGCGGCCGACCGCGTTGACCGGTTTGGTCGACGACGCCACCATCCGGTGGATGCTCGACGAGCCGCGGCGACCCTTCACCTGGCGGCAGGGCGCCGACCCGTCGGTGGCGGAGCTCGTCGGTGACCGGTTCGGCGAGCAGGTCGTGATCCGCTCGGTCGACCCGCTGCTGGGCGGGGTGTACGCCGGCTCCGCGGCGACCATCGGCATCCGCGCGGGCGCACCGACGGTCGCCGCGGCCCTCGACGGCGGGGCGCGCAATCTGACCGAGGCGGTGTCGCTGGCGCTGCCGCCGCCCCAGCCCGGCTCGGTGTTCGGCGCCATCGACGGCGGCTACCAGGTGCTGGTCGACGAACTGGTGCGGCAGGCGGATCTGGACTGGGCGCAGGTCGCGGCGCACACCGTGCGCCCGGCGGGCAGCGGTTGGGAGGTGGTCGACGACGAGGGCGTCCGCTGGCCGGCCGACGCCGTGGTGCTCGCGGTGCCCGCACCGCGGCTGCCGGCGCTGATCGCCGACCTCGCCCCGCAGACCGCGGCGGCGGCCCGCCGGATCCCGGTGGCGTCGGCGGCGGTCGTGGCGCTGGCGCTGCCGGGCGGCACCCCACTGCCCGAACAGTCCGGGGTGCTCGTCGCCGGCCCCGGCCGGTTGCGCACCAAGGCGGTCACGCTGTCGTCGCGCAAGTGGGGACGACGGGCCAACGTGGAGATGGTGCGGCTGTCCTACGGCCGCTTCGGCGATGATCTCGCGGGCAGCACTGGCGACGAGGACCTGCTGACCTGGGCGGCGCAGGATCTGACGACGTTGTTCGGCATCACGGTGGAACCCGTCGACGCGCGCGTGGTCCGCTGGATCGACGCGATGCCGCAGTACGGTCCGGGGCACGCCGCGCTGGTCGCCGAGCTGCGCGCCGGGCTGCCCAGGGGGCTCGCGGTCGCCGGCGCCTACCTGGACGGCATCGGTGTGCCCGCGTGTGTCGCGGCGGCGACCCGGGCGGTGGCCGCGCTGATGGTCGGCCCAGCGCCCGCCGCCCGATGACGTGCTGGATCACAGCCGTGTGCGTGGCACGATAGGCGCATGGCCAAGCTCGATTACGACGAACTGAACTCGACGATCCGCTACCTGATGTTCTCGGTGTTCGCGGTGAAACCGGGTGTGCTCGACACCGCGGATGACGCCCGGGCAGCCGTCGTCGACGAGACCGCGACCTTCCTGAAACGGCAGGAGGATTCGGGAGTGGTCGTGCGCGGCCTCTACGACGTCGCCGGGATGCGCGCGGACGCCGATTTCATGATGTGGACCCACGCGCCGACCGTCGAGGCTCTGCAGAAGACCTACTCGGATTTGCGGCGCACCACCGCGCTGGGCCGGGCGTCCGCCCCGGTGTGGAGCAACGTGGCGCTGCACCGGCCGGCCGAGTTCAACAAGAGCCACATCCCGGCGTTTCTGGCCGGCGAGGAGCCCGGCGCCTACATCTGCGTCTACCCGTTCGTGCGGTCCCTGGAGTGGTACCTGCTTCCCGACGACGAGCGTCGCCGCATGCTCGCCGAGCACGGGATGGCCGCGCGCGGCTACAAGGACGTGCGCGCAAACACGGTGCCGGCGTTCGCGCTCGGCGACTACGAATGGCTGCTGGCGTTCGAGGCGCCGGAACTGCACCGCATCGTCGACCTGATGCGGGATCTGCGGGCCACGGACGCGCGCCGTCACGTGCGCGAGGAGACGCCGTTCTTCACCGGCCCGCGGGTGTCGGTCGAGCAGCTGGTGGCCGCGCTGCCCTGATGCGGCAGCCGGCCATCGCCGTCACGACGGCCCAGGTGTCAGGACTGCTGTGACTCCGTCGGCACCAGCCGCAGCGAGATCGAGTTGATGCAGTAGCGCTGATCGGTCGGGGTCGGGTAGCCCTCACCCTCGAAGACGTGGCCCAGGTGACTGTGGCAGTTGGCGCACAGCACCTCGACCCGGCGCATGCCCAGCGAGTCGTCGCGCCGCAGGATCACCGCGTCAGAATCGGCCGGGTCGAAGAACGACGGCCAGCCGCAGTGCGACTCGAACTTCTCGGTGCTGCGGAACAATTCGGCGCCGCAGGCGCGGCACTGGTATACACCCTCGGTCTTGGTGTCGGTGTACTCACCGGTGAACGGACGCTCGGTACCGGCCCGCCGCAGCACCGCGAACTCCTGCGGCGTCAGCCGTTCGCGCCATTGGTCGTCGGTGAGTTCGAGCTTGGGACCTGTCATGGGTTTCAGGCTACTCGGACGACTTGACCGCCGGGGCCAGCTGCTTCATCCACGGCGGATCGATGCCCTCGTCGAGGCGGCCGTCCCGTTTGGCGTCGAGGTAGCGGAACAACAGCACGGAGAAGATCACCACCGCCATCAGCGACCAGCCGAAGGTGATCTTCAGGTATTCCAGTGCGCGCCCGGTCGACGGAAGCTGCCACAGCAGCCAGCGGTCCATGGTCAGGAACCCGTACGCAGCCAGCCAGGCCACCCAGTTGCGGATCACCGAATTGGGCAGCACCACGGTCATCAGGAACGGGAACAGCACGATCGAGTAGTAGTAGCCCTGCCCCAGCGACAGCACCAGCCAGGAGGTCACCAGCAGCACTCCGGACGAGGTCAGCATCCAGAAGAACGGATCGCGGGTTCGGTAGTAGCGGTACAGCAGCCACAGCGCGATCACGCCGAGCACCACAAACGTGACCCGCAGCGCCATGATCAGCCACATCGGCAGGCCGTAGTAGATGCCGTTGCCCAGGATGGAGCTGTTGAAGTAGTCGCGGGTGGACAGGATGTACGGCACCGTGCGGGTAACGAAGTTCATCGGGTCGCTGATCAGCGGCCAGGCCGCGAGGTTGAACGCGACCGGCACCAGGAACGCGGTCACCAGCGCCCGCCACTGCCGGTTCAGCAGCGGCAGCAGCAGCAGCGGCGCGATCAGCGGTTTGACCACCAGGGTCAGGCCGATGGCTACCCCGGCCCACCATTCGTGGCTGCGGTTGCCGTCCAGCAGCCACCGGAAGAACAGCACCTCCAGCAGCAGGATGACGCCGTTGATGTTGCCGAACACCAGTGTGTTGGTGACGCTTTCGGTGCAGAACATCGCCAGCAGCAGCGCCGGCGCCGCCACCGAGGACAGCGTGTAGTTGAACAGCCGCAGAAGGAAATAGCCGGCCAGGATGATCGCGACGGTATTGAAGAAGATGAACCAGTTGCGCGACGCGACCTCGGGCAAATAGCCGAACGGCGCGATGATCAGCGTGCCGCCCGGGGGATAGAGGTAGTGCGGGTCGACGTGGTCGAAGTGCTCGTTGTAGATGTCCCAGCCGAACTTGAAGTTGATGACAGCCCGGTAGACGGGCGCGAAGTCGTCGGTGATGTAGCGGTTGAAGACGAGCACGTAGCTGCGGTGGATCACCGCCATGATGGCCAACGGCCACAGGATGGATCGCAGCACCGACGCCGTGGTGGGAGGTGTCGTGCGAGGCCGGAAAACCGTCAGAACAAGATCGCGCACGCCCCGCACCGTACCGCAGGGTTCCCAGGGAACCGTCAGGCCGGGCAGTACGTGTCGGTGGACGGAAGCTGACCGGTCTTGAGGTATTCGATCGCGGGGGGCAGGGCGCAGGGCGAGTAGATCGTCGCGCCGTGTCCGATGCCCTGCCACATCACCCGCCGGTTCGCCGAGCCGGCGTTGATGGCGGTGGCGGCCACGGCCGCGACGCCTTCGTTGCCGACGATCGGGTCGTTCTGCACGCCCAGCAGCAGGGTCGGGATCTCCAGGCCGCTGGGCTCTTTCGGGGCGCTGCCGCTGGGCCAGTTGAGGCACTTGACCATGTCCAACGCACCCACGGTGCCGAACTGCGGATACATCTTGCCCCACGCGACCACGAGTTCCCGGACCCGATCGGGGGTGGGCCGGTTCAGTGCGTCGCTGCAGGTGTTGACGAACTGTCCGTCGGTCTGGCGCAGGGTCTCGGCCTGGTTGATGAGGTTGTTGAATCGGTTGGTGTCGCCGTTGCGGGCGTCGGCGACGGCCAGTGCGAGCTCGTTGCCCGCGTCGACGCGGCCGGCGCGCGGGTAGCCCAGCGCGGTCGAGATGGCGTGGGCGACCGCGGCCACCGACGCCCCGCCGGGTCCGCGGCCCGCGCGCGCGTCGGCGAGCAGCGCGTCGACCGCACCCAACGGATCGGGCCCGGCCGGACAGTTGGTGGCCAGGCACTGGGTGGCCCACGCGTCGAGCGCGGCCTGTTCGCCCTTGACCCGCTGTTCGGTCGCGGCTTCAGCCGAGATTCCCAGCGGCAGCGGCGAGTCCAGCAGCAGGCGGGCGACCTTGTTCGGATGCGACCCCGCGTAGGCCAGCGCCACCTGGGCGCCGTTGCCGATGCCGAGCAGGGCCAGTGCGGGCACGTCCCAGGTGGTGCGCAGCCGTTCGATGTCCTCGGCGGCATGCGCGTTGTCGTAGGCCGAGTCACCCGGGGCGATGGTGTCGGTGCAGCTGGTCGTCGCGGTCATGGTGATCGCTGCCAGGTTGGCGACGGGATCGTCGCCGGCCTGGAACTGGGCCTGCTCGAACATCTCCTGCCGGTCGAACAGGTCGCGGCAGTCCAGCGCCCCGGACATGCCGATGCCGCGGCGGTCCACCGACACGATCGGGTGGCTCGCGAGGACGTCGGCGCCCGCCCGGGACAGCCATACCGGCAGCTGCACCGATGACGGCACGTCCGAGCCTGTGGTCATCACGAGCGGGCCGGCGTCGGCGGGGGTCTGCACGGACGTCGCGCGCACCACGCCGATGCTCACGGTGCCGGTGGCGCCGTTGATCGGATCCAGGTCCGCGTCGTAGCTGGCGCAGTCGAGCTTCACCCCCGGCAGCGCTTCCACGGCCGCGGCGGCGAACACCCGCGAGGTGCAGTCCCGCCAGGAGAGGTCGTTCTTCGGAGCCTCGACGGCGGGCGGTCCGGCGGGTTGGTCGCTGGTTTGCGGCTCACCCTGGGGGCCGGCGCCGGAGTCGGTCGCGAAGCGGGGGTTGGCGGCCAGGCCGGGGGAGCAGGCCGCCAGCGGGAGCACGACGGCCATCGACAGCACGACAGCCGGCACCAGACGACGCATGGGCACCACAGTACTGACCGGCGGGTATCTAGCTGCCGCGGCCGAGCCGCGAATCTAGCTGCCGCGGCCGAGCCGGTCGCGGATGTAGCGCAGGTACAGATAACCGCGGTCGTCGGTGAGCGCGTGCAGCAGTTCCATGTCGCTGTGCACCTCGCCGGGGCCGGTGACGATCCGGTTCGCCTCGCCGCCGACGAGCACCGGCGCGACCGTCAGGCACAGTTCGTCGAGCAGGTCCGCCTCGGTGAACATGCCGAGGATGGCCGGACCGCCTTCGGTGAGCACCCGCAGCAGACCGCGCTCGGCAAGCATCTGCAGCGCGGTGCGCAGGTCCACCGATCGCGGGTCGGCGCCGGAGGCGTCGAGCACCTCGGCGAGCCGGCCCAGTCGCCGGCGGGTGTCGTCGAGTGCGTCGGAGGTCGTCAGGATCAGCGGCGTCACCTCGGTGCGGTGGAAGAGCTTGAGGTCATGGTCGAGCTGCCCGGAGCGGGTGAGGACAGCGATCGGCGGCACCTCCGACTGACCCCTGCGCTGCCGCTCGAGGCGCGCGGCGGCGCCGAGCTGCGCGCCCGAGTAGTTCTCCACCCGCACCGTGGACGCCCCCACCAGGATGACGTCGGCGTGTTCGCGCAGCGCCGCGAACAGCGCGCGGTCCCCGGCACCGCCGAGCTCGCCGGATTTACCGCCGCTGGTCGCGCCGCCGTCGGCGGAGGCGATCATGTTGGCGCGCACCCAGCAGGACCGCAGCCCGTCGGGGTAGGTGTAGCGCGCTGCGAGATCGGCCGGACCGAGTTCCCCCACGCGGCCCAACAGTGTGAACTGCGTCCCGTCAGCGTCGCCGGACATACGAAGAATCACAGCACGCCGATAGGGTGCGTGCATGCACGGGTCCAGTGATGTCGCACATCTGGTAGATCGGCAGCCCAGCGTCACACCGGAACGTCTGATCGCTCAGCTGATCCCGCCGCCCACATTCGCCGACGTGAGCTTCGACAGCTACCGCCCCGATCCAGCCGAACCGACGCAGGCCGCGGCGGTGCAGACCTGCCGGCAGTTCTGCGAGCAGGCCGAGCAGCGGCGCGCCGGCAAGAAGAAGCTGTTCGGCAAGCGGGAGGTGTTGCCCGGGGTCGGGGTGTACCTCGACGGTGGGTTCGGCGTCGGCAAGACCCACCTGCTGGCCTCGTCCTACTACGCGGTGTCCGGCCAGAAGGCGTTCGCGACGTTCGGTGAGTTAACACAGTTGGCCGGGGTGTTCGGTTTCATCGAGTGCATCGACCTGCTCTCCGACTACGTGCTGGTGTGCATCGACGAGTTCGAGCTCGACGACCCTGGCAACACCACGCTGATCTCGCGGCTGCTGTCCGCGCTTGTCGAGCGCGGCGTGTCGGTTGCCGCGACGTCGAACACGCTGCCCGAGCAGCTCGGGGAGGGGCGCTTCGCGGCGCAGGATTTCCTGCGCGAGATCCACACGCTGGCAGCGATGTTCACCACCGTGCGGATCGAGGGCCCGGACTACCGGCACCGCGATCTGCCGCCGGCGCCCGAGCCGCGGACCGACGCCGAGGTGGCCGAGCGGGCCGCGGAGGTGTCGGGCGCGACGCTCGACGACTTCGACGCGCTGTGCGCACACCTGGCCACGATGCACCCGTCCCGGTACCTGACGTTGATCGAAGGCGTGGCGGCGGTGTTCATCACCGGGGTGCACCCGATCGACGACCAGAACGTGGCGCTGCGGCTGGTGTCGCTGACCGACCGCCTCTACGACGCGGGCATCCCGGTTGTCGCGTCGGGCACCAAGCTCGACACCATCTTCAGCGACGAGATGCTCGCGGGCGGCTTCCGGAAGAAATACCTGCGGGCCACGTCCCGCCTGCTGGCGCTGACCGCGGCCGGTCAGGCCGGCCGCACCATCACGTAGTCCTGCTCCCAATGGGCGCCGAGACGGAACCGCTTGGTGCCCGCGACGGCGAAGCCGTGCTTGGCGTAGAAGCGCTGTGCGCGTTCGTTGCGCTGGTTCACCCCGAGCCACACGGACGCCGCGCCGAGCGTGTCCGCGTGCCGCAGCGCCGCGGTCATCAGCGCGGCGGCGGTGCCCGCGCCGTGAACCTCGGGCAGCACGTACATCTTGGACAGCTCCACCGTGGGGTGGGCGGTGACCGCCTCCGCGACGTCGGGGTCGTCGGGCACGCCGCGGATCATCATGGCGTAGCCGAGAATCCCGCCGTCCTCGACGGCGGTGAGAACCGCTCGGTGCGGGTCGGCGAGGTACTCGGTGAACCGCTCGGGGGACAGGTTCTCGGTGATGAACGCCGCGATGTCGTCGGGCTCCGCCGAGGGCGGGCATGCCAGCGGGAAGGTGCGCGCGGCGACGTCGGCGAGTTCGGCGACGCGATCGGTGCCGGCGGGCTCGACTCTCAGCCGACGTTCCATTGGGCCAGGCGGGTTCCGGTGATCTTGTCCAGCAGCACGACGTTGGACACCAGGTCGCGGTAGCAGTCCCACCAGACTCCGCCGGTGAACGGCCGGCCCGCCACGGCGCTTTGCATCATGTGCTGCAGCGCGTCGGGGGCGTCGCTGTTGCGCGACTCGTAGGCGTCGCCGGTCGGGGTGACGCCGCGGAACGAGAACGTGATCGCCATCGCGTACGGCGTCGGCACCTGGATCGGGGTGACGGTGATGTCGGCCCGGTAGACCTGGTAGCGCGGCGCGCGCGGCGGATAGCCGAACCCGGGCGGCGGGGGCGACGGCAGGATGTTGTTCACCGATACGTCGGCGACCAGGCCTTCGTATTCGACGCGCAGCGTCTCACCGAGACGCCCGATCGGAATGTCGGCCGCCGACGCCGTCGGTGCGGCGACACCGCCCAGGGCCGCCAGGGTGGCGAGCAGGAGTACGAGCCAGCGACGCATGCTTGGCATGATCGCACACCGGCGCCGGGCACTGGATGGTCTTGCCCGTCAGGACGCCCAGGGGCCGACGCCGCCGATCTTGTCGATGCGGATCCGAGTCAGGAACCCGGGAGGCGCGTCGTCGGGCGGGAACGGGGTACCGGGCGCGGCCAGCGTCTGGGCGAGTCCGGCGAGCAGTTCGGGTGCTCCACCCGCGACCACGCGCGCGGTGCCGTTGACGGACAGATACGGGCGCATCGCCTGCCCGACGCCGTCGCGGGAGAGGATCGTGACCGCGACGCGCGCGTCGCGCCGCACGTTACGCACCTTCTTGTGCTCGGCGAGGTGGGCGGTGACCAATTCGTCTCCGTCGGGGGTGGATTGCAGCGCCACCCAAACCAGTGTGACCTGCGGGCTACCGTCGGGATTCAGGGTGACCAGCGTGGCGTCCGCGCCGTCGCCGATCAGAGCGCGGGCGGCGTCGTTGAGTTTCATGCCCGGTTCTACGGCGTGGGGTCCGGTTTCATTCCCCGGGCCGCTTCCAGCGCGAGCAGGGCGGTCTTGGCGCGCGGGCCGCCGACGTACTGTCCGGTGCCACCGTCCGAACGCACCACGCGGTGGCAGGGGACAACCACGGGCAGGGGGTTACGGGCGCAGGCGGTGCCGACCGCCCGGACGGCGCGAGGGTTGCCGACGGCGGCGGCGACCTGGGCATAACTTTCTCGGTGCCCGTATCCGATTTTGCGCAGGTGCTCGATGACGTCGCGACGGAACCCGCCGGTCAGGCGCAGGTCCACCGGAAGGTCGAAGCTGGTGCGCCGCTTGCCGAAGTACTCGTCGAGCTGGCGGGCGACGGGATCCAGCCGGGCCGGGGCGTGCAGAATGCGCGGGCTCAGCGTCTCGGCGAGCCTGGCCAGCACCGCGTCGTGGATCTCGACGTCGAACGCGACCCTGACCAGCCCGGCCGGGGTGGCCGCCAGCAGCAGGGTGCCGACGGGGGAGTCGACCGTGCGGTAGGCGAGGTCGAGGATTCCGTCGGCATCGGCCGCCGAGGCCAGGCTGCGGTGCAGGCGGGTCAGCGTGTCGCCGTCGTCTGGGGCTGATAGGTCGAACATGGTGGCGATCATGGGGTTTCGTCCTCTCGGTAGTGCGCCCGCAGGTTCCGGATGCCGTCGGCGGCGGCGCGGCGGGCCGCGGCGGGACTGTTGCCGAGGATGGTGGCGATCTCGCTGAACGGCAGTCCGGCGATGTGGTGGTAGGCCACCGCGTGCCGCTGCTTGTCGGGGAGACGCTGCAACGCCGCCCACAGATCCCCGTCGCGGCGTGCCAGGTCGGCCGTGACGTCGGCGCGCTCGGGCAGCGCGGCGACGGGCACGGCGCGTCGGTTGCGGGCCCGCCCGGCATCGACAGCGCGCCGGTGCGCGATGGTGACCAGCCAGGCCTCGACGTTGGCGTCCTCAGGCAGGCCGGGGTAGGCCCGCAGCGCCGACAGGAACGTCTCGGACCAGGCGTCCTCGGCGTCGTCCGGGCCGACGACCGCTCGGCACACCCGCAACACGGTGGCGCCGTGGCGGGCCACGATCTCTTCGAACGGTCGCACCTTCACATCATGTAGACGCCGCGTCGGGCGCGGATGTGAGATCACTGCGCGGAGAACGCCTCCAGCGCGTCGCGGAGCTCGCGCTCGAACCGGTTCCAGTCGACGCCGAGGCCGTGCAGCACGCCGTCGTCGTCCTCCTCTTCGTACAGGGCCAGCAGCAGGTGCTCGGTCCCGACGTAGTTGTGCCCCAGCCGCAGTGCCTGCCGGAAGGTCAGCTCGAGGGCTTTCTTGGCGCGGGTGTCGAACGGGATCAGCGCCGGGACGTCGGCCACTGCCGGTGGCAGCGTGACACGTCCGGCGGCCACGGCGACGTCGACGCCCTGGCCGGCGAGCAGGCGCGCCGCCAGCCCGGTCGGATCGGCGAACAGGCCGAGGATCAGGTGTGCGGGCAGGATCTCCGGATTGCCGGCGGCGTGCGCCCTGTTCTGCGCCTCGACGATCACGGCGCGGGCGCGGTCGGTGAACCGGCTGAAGCCGGCGTTGGGGTCCAGCGCGCCGGTGTCGGTGGGGGTCCGGGGGACGAACCGTTTCTGCGCGGCCTGTTTGGTGACGCCCATGCATCTGCCGATCTCGGTCCACGACGCGCCTGAGCGACGCGCCTGGTCGACGAAATGCCCGATCAGGTGATCGGCCACCTCGCCGAGGGCCTCGGCGGCCAGAACCGCATCGGTGAGTTGGTCAAGCGGCTCGTCGTGCACCCGGGTGATCACGTCGATGAGGTCGTCGAGACGGACGGGGTGGCTGATCTTCGCGGCATCACTCATGCGTCAACCGTAGGTTGACGAACCGTTGTCGTCAACCCGTTGTTGACGATCAGCGGTGCGGATAGCCGCGGCGCACGGTGCGGTCGAGGATGCCCAGGGTTGCGCGCAGAGCGAGCTCGGACACCACCGGGAAGATGCCGGCGTCCCGCCACTGCTGGTGAATGTCGGACCAGTCGTAGAACGAGGTGACCAGCGTGCCCTGCTCGGCGGGCTCCAGGCGGTAGCCGTAGACGTGGCCGATCTGCGGTTTGAGCCGGCCCAGGATGGTCCATGCGATCAATCGGTCCTGCTCGTAGTCGGTGATTCGCACCGTCACGTCGTAGCGGCCCAGTTCGGGATAGTCGTTGAGCGCCTCGCGGTCCATGTGCACGACGAAGGCGTCCCCGGCGCCGCGGACGGGCTCGCCGTCGGCGTCCTGCAGCATCCCGGTGGCGTCGATGGCGACATGGCCCTGCGGATCGCACAGGACGGCGAATATGTCGGCGGCGGGCGCGGCGATGGTGCGGGAAACCTCGATGCGATCGGTCATCGCTCGATGGTGCCATGCCAGTGGTACGGGTCACTCTCGTGTTTCGCACCGCGTACAAGCCGGGAACCCGAGATCACCATGAGGGCCAACGAGAAATCTTCGACAGAGCCTCGGATGCTGCGCCGGGCGTTGGACTTCATTCACGAGAACGCGCAGTACGACATCACGATTCGCGATATCGCCGCCGCGGCCGATGTCACGCCGCGGGCCATCCAATACGCGTTCCGCGAGCACATGGCGACCACGCCGCTCGAATACCTCAGGCGGATCAGGCTGGAGCGGGCGCACCGCGAACTGAAGTCCGCCGATCCGGCCTACGACACGGTGACCTCGATCGCGGGGCGGTGCGGGTTCAGCCACCCCGGACGGTTCAGTAGCGCTTATAAAGAGGTGTTCGGCATCGAGCCGAGTCGCACGCTGCGCTCGTCGTGACGGCCGCCTCCGCGGAGACGCGCGGAGGGCACCATCGGGATCACATCGGCGTGAAGCCGACCCCGTTGAACTTGCCGGCCTGCCACCCCTGGGTGCCCATGCAGACCAGGGGGCGGCCGTCGGGGGCCTGGGCGGCGGATTGCCGCTTGGGGCAGGGGCTGCCGATGTCGCGGACCCCGACAAGTTCGTAGCTGATCTGCCAGAAACCGGTGTAGATCGGCGGCCACTGGTTCGGAATCCACCGGCACTGCAACGCTTCGCCGCCCGGGCCGCGTCCGAACGTGAAGCGGTCCATGTTGGTGCACGGGGCGGTGAGGTGCGCGTCGTAGACCATGCCCGGTACGTCGGTGTCGTAGCGGCCCGGCTTGTCGGGATACATCGGCCCCGGCTCCGCCGAGGCGGCCGGCGCGGTGCCGAAGACCGCAGCACCGAGCGCGGCTGCTGCGAGTGTTTCGCGGATCATGTTCCACCCCTGGGTCGTCAGAAAACCGTACCGGCGTACCGCGAGATTAGCGGGTGGGGCGGGGGCGCTGTGAGGTTTCGGTCCTGACGACGATCTCGGCCCGCCACCCGGGGGGTTGGTGGCGGGCCGAGCGTATCGGGTTCGTCTTGACGGTTGAATCAACCGAACACTGACGAAGCTATGGCCCGAACCTGAGAGAGACCTAATAGACAGTTAGGTCTCTGCTTCGAAAACTCAGCCGGCGACACCGGTGAGTTCGACTTGTCCTCTACTATCTGAGTCGCAGCACCGACGCCGGCACCCAGTGCGTCACCGGATCCTTCTCGCTGCCGTGCTTGATGGGGTAGGTGACCAGTCCCCACCACCGGCCCTGCTCGCTGAGCCCCCAGCACTTGAGCTGGCCCTCGACGATCGAATCCATCTGCAGGCCGTTCGGGTGGTAGCGACCCTCGCAGTGCGGTTCGCGAGGGAACAGTGCGACCAGGTCGACCAGGACGGGTCGTGGGGGGTGGACGCGCCGGAAGACCGGGCGGAGAGGTTGACCGCCATGCCCGATTTTCTGCATCGCCACGCCTTCGATCATATGTTCGAAATGTGGTGGAGGGCAGTCGGACCGGGGAACGAAAAAGGCCCGGGACGAGCCCGGGCCTGTTGCCGATTGTGGTGCGCGATACTGGGATTGAATCCTATTTCACGTTTGCTACGATTGTACTAAGCAAGCAGCAAAAACTGCCTATGAGCTGGGCTGACACAGGTTTTGACTAATGGAACCATGCGGAACCACGCGGCAGTAAAGTGTGCTGTGTCAGTTCACGTTCAGTGCATGAACTGATGAACTGGGTTCCTCTCAGTTCACGCGAGACGAGGGTCAGTTCACGGAGGTCAGCATGGCGCGCGGTGAGGGTCGCAAGACGAGGCAGGCCGGAACCTTCGGCACGGTCCAGCAGCTTCCCAGCGGGCGCTACCGGGCCATGTACTACGGCCCCGATGGACGCCGCTACAAGGCCCCGACCACGTTCCTGGCGAAGGCCGATGCGCGCGGCTGGTTGTCGCTGCGCCAGGCCGAGATCATCAGCAAGGCGTGGACGCCACCGGAGGCCACGCCGAAGATCACGCGAACCACGTTCGCGGACTACGCCCGCAACTGGATCAAGCAGCGCGACATCAAGCAGCGCACCCGCGAGCATTACGAGGTGCTGCTGGAGCGCCACCTGATCGGGCCGTTCGGGTCGCTGCCGTTGACCTCGATCACCGTCGACGATGTGCGTTCCTGGTACGCCACGTTCGCCACCGGCACCCCAACATTGCGGTCGCACACCTACGGCCTGCTGCGCACGATCCTGGGAACTGCGGCAAGCGACGGCAAGATCAGCGCCAACCCGTGCGCGATCCGAGGAGCAGGGAGCACGAAGCGGGTCAAGCAGATCAGGCCCGCCGCGCTGCCCGAGATCGAGAAGATCACCACGGAGATGCCCGAACAGTACAAGGCCATGATTCTGTTGGCGTCGTGGTGCGCTCTGCGCTTCGGTGAGCTGACCGAGCTGCGCCGCAAAGACATCGTGTTGACGACGACCGTGGATGCCGAGGGGGAGACCGTCCACACCGGGGTTATTCGGGTAGAACGCGCCGTGAGTCGCACTAAGAATGGATTCGAGATCGGACCGCCCAAATCCGACGCTGGAATCCGCGACGTAGCCATCCCGCCCCATCTCGTGCCCGTGATCCGCGACCACCTCGCGGTGCATGTCAACGGCGGGTCGAACGCGCTGCTGTTCCCCGCCAAGAATGGCGGGCACCTAGCGCCCGCGACGTTCTACCGGCACTACTACAAGGCCCGCAACACCGCCGACCGTGGCGATCTTCGATTCCACGATCTTCGGCATTCCGGTGCCGTACTGGCTGCCGCCACAGGTGCCACGCTGGCCGAGCTGATGGCCCGTCTGGGTCACTCCACGCCCCAGGCGGCGATGCGGTACCAGCACGCGGCGCAGGGGCGCGACCAGGTCATCGCGTCGGCGCTCTCCAAGATCGCGCTTGGGCAGTAGCGACTGCCTACGCCGACGCCCCGCCGCCGAACGCCGTCATCCTGGCGTCCACCTCGTTGAGGTCGACCCGCACGAGGCGGGTGCCGTTGCGGTATCCGGTCAGCCTGCCGTCGCTGATCATGGCGCGGATGGTGCGGTCGGTGACGCCGAGATATTTCGCGGCGTCCTGGATCGAGACGTATCGGCGCTGAGCCATTGTGAAACTCCGGTGCTTTAGCGGAACTTGATGGCCGCGACCGTACACACCGCGCCCGACTAGCTCGCTGATCTTGTTACGCATATGTCCACCAACAGGTTTCGTGTCCATGACCGGCAATCAGCGGATGCACTCTAGCAACGCTCTACGCACCCGGTATCCGCAGCTCACCAGCTTGCCCTTAGTCATCGAGTGACGAACGCCTGACGGTAATCGTCTGCGCGGCAACGCTTCTCCACGGGTGGCGACACGCCGTGCTGTCGACACGCCGAGGAACGTCTAGACCACCTTCTCCCGCCGCTGTAGATGACCTTCTCCTACTTCCCGGTCACCAACTACTTCTCGGTCACCAACTACAGGGCCGGGTCCGAGATCGCCAACGACAGGATCGGGTCCGAGATCACCCCGTAGATGGACTTCCCCTGCCAGCCGGTCTGCACCATCAGGACGAACTCGCACTACGACATGGACACGACCCCGGCGCGCTAGCCTCGATCTTTCACGTGGCGGGTAGTTGAGGTCTTTTCGTGGCGTGGGTGGGCGGTTCTGACGTGGGCGGCCTGGGGTTCCGGCGTTGCGTCTCGCCGGTGCTCCTGGGTCCTTTGCTCGTCG